>QQUK01000199.1 GCA_008501655.1 Calditrichota bacterium | reverse complement strand
GTAAAGATAACAAATATATTGTATCCGAAATCGCATATGATTCCGTTTTTTGATGATTCCCTGTCGGTCGTTGATGGAGATTTTTATATTCCGTTTACTGCGAAACTTGATGAATCTTATACCGGTTCTGAAATTACACTCAATCTCCAGTTTGAATACCAGCCATGTAACGATAAAGAATGCAAAGCTCCGAATATATTAAATACATCTTTGACACTTCCGATTGGAGAGAACGGACAACCGCAAAATGATAAGATTTTCGCCGGTATAGATTTTACGGCTCAGACAGAACAAACAGAGGGTCAGGCTCTTTCAGAAAACGTCGTGTCTAATGATTATCAACAGACCTCAGAAATCGAAGCATTAATAACTGAACATGGATTTTGGGGATATTTTCTGGTATTAGGACTTGCTTTTGTCACCGGACTTCTCCTATCATTTTCTCCCTGTACTTATCCGATGATTCCGATTACAGTCTCAATTTTTGCAGGCCAATCACGGTCGATTGGAAAAGGATTTATTCTTTCGTTATTTTATGTCCTCTCTATGGCGGTTATATACGGTATAATGGGACTGATTGTATCGCTTATCGGCGGTGTTTTCGGAGCATGGCTCGCCAATCCAATTGTTGTCATTAGTATGTCGGTAGTTTTTGTCATCTTTGCCCTTTCGATGTTCGGTGTGTACAGCCTTGAAGTCCCTATGTCTCTGCGCAATAAACTCGGTTCGACCAAAAAGAAAAGCGGAATTGTCGGCGTTATCATTTTAGGTGCCATCGCAGCTTTAGTGATCTCCCCGTGTGTTGGACCGTTTGTCTTTGGTATCCTGACATATATATCAACCGTCGGCAACCCGCTGTTCGGTTTTCTGATTCTGTTTGTTTTTGCTATCGGTTTAGGAACACTTTATATGATTGTCGGAACATTCTCATCAGCAATCAATTCTCTGCCCGGGGCAGGGGAGTGGATGGAAACAGTTAAAAAATTCTTCGGATTTGTTCTGCTTATGATGGCACTGTACTTCCTCCGTACGATTATTCCGACAGACATTCTGGCAATCTTATCAGGATTACTGCTCCTTTCGCTTGCTGTCTTTGGAGGCGGACTTGACCGTTTATCTAAAGATTCATCGATGTTCGACCGTTTGAAAAAATTTATAGGAATACTTGCATTTATAGTCTCTATATATTTACTCCTGGGCAGTTTAGTCAGCCAGGGATTCATCCACAAACCTTTTTCAGGTTTTTCAACAACCGCTGAATCAAAACAAAAACTGATCGATTGGCAAACCGATCTGGAGAGGGGACTTGCAGATGCAAAAGCGTCCGGCAAACCGGTGTTAATAGATACATGGGCAACATGGTGTGCCAATTGTAAAGTACTCGAAGAAAAAACTTTCAATAACCCCGATGTTGCACTTGAAGCGAAGCGGTTTCAAGCTCTTAAGATTCAGCTTGAGAAATCTGACTCCCCCGAATCAAAACAGTTCATGAAAAAATTCGGTATCAAATCATATTCTCTCCCGACAACCCTTCTCCTTGACTCAAACGGAAACGTTAAAAAAATTATGCAAGGTGTAGTCGAACCGGAAGATATGATTGCTGAAATGAAAAAGATCAAATAAGAAAAAAATATTTTATTTTTTTCCTCTCACGGACTTGACTGTAAAAAATACCATCCATATATTCGTATAAACGTAAACGAATAATTTGTGGAATGGTATGTCGCCAAAGAAAAAATTAGATACTGCAATCGTCGTTTGTATCCAGGAACCGAAAGAAGACGGATCTCTGATGGATTTTGGAGCAATTGACGGTGATAATCTTAGGTTCTTACATCAGGCATTTATAACCGACACAATCATGTCAGCTTCTACGATTCAGGAAGCCGATGTCCGCCTCTATTATATAGATAATCCGGAACGTAAAAAACTTGTTAAAATAATTTCCGATTATATATCGAAACAGACCAAAGGTATCGATGATGGCTTTGTATCCTCCCGGTTTGAAAAAATTAAACTGGAAAAAGACCGCTGGGGAATAAGAATCGAAAAGATATTCGACGATTGTTTTAAAGCTGGCTATGAAAACGTCTTAGTCATCGGAAGCCGGACACCTACCGTCTCAGCTGAAAAACTCGAAATGGCTGTTAAAGTTCTCCGGGAATCTGATGCTGTATTCGGTCCGACTCCGGAAGGCCGATACTATGTTATCGGCATGTCCGGTAAAGCTCACATTCAATTAAGTGAATTTGACTGGAAGTCACCGACAATCTATCATGATGTCGCCGATGCACTCGTTGCCAAAGAACTCAAATGGTCAGAACTCGAAATTTGGTATTGTGTGGAACGAACCGATGAACTTGAGATGGCTGTCCGGGATATCAACCAGTTCCGGTTTATGGGTGATGAACAAACAGCTCATGAAACCGAAAAAGCCCTCGAAAGAATCCTCTCCAAACTTGAAATGGAAGACTAAATGGAACGGCAGCTGCAGAAACTCTCCTGGCTAAATATTCAAAAGCTTGTCCCCGCAGATATAGATACTATCATTTTTCCTGTTGGAACTGTTGAAGCCCACGGTTCAGCATGTATCGGTACCGATAATTATATTCCGGAAACAATTGCTGAAGGAATAGCTGACCGTATCAATGCCCTTATAGCACCAACCGTAAATTACGGCATTACAAAATCTCTGTACAGATATAATGGCGGTTCCTGTATCAAACCGGAGACATTCCGATTATATATCAGGGATATTTTAGATTCATTTGTCGATTCAGGTTTTAAAAATATAATTCTTATGAATGGACATGGCGGCAACAATGCCGATTTAAAACCGGTTGCCTATGAATTCCATAAAGAACAATCAGCAAATATCGCAGTCATCCATTGGTGGGATTTATGTCATCAGGTAACGGAAGACTTTTTCGGTCATCCCGGTGGACATGCCGGTACCGATGAAACTGCAATGGTTCAGGCAATAGACCCGAGCTATGCCGATGAATCCCTGTTTGACCCCGAACTTGTGTATCATTTCCGTTACGGTGCCGATGTCTACCCGATTCCCGGTTCTATATTAGTTGCAAAAGAGGGTGTGGGACATCCGAATTTTGATGTTGAACAGGCAAAAGAATATCGCAAAAAAGTCGTCGAGACAGTCGGTGATTTTGTCGAAATGGTACTGGGTCGTTGGAAAAAATTCGGACTGTAATAATTTCAGACTGTTACAAATATGAATTGTTTTTTAAAAAAAGTCACCCTGCGCGGAGTCGAAGGGGACTTTTTTTATGCCGTAAATTTTAACCGCGCTGTCAGGAACCTTTTCCTGACAGTTTCTGAAACTATCCTCTGAATTGCTCTCTATAGTCTACAGATTAGTCTATGTAAAATCTTGACTTCTCCATCAGATATAATATTATATGATTCAACAATTAATAGATGTCGGAGGTATATATGGTAAGATTTAATAGTGTAATACTTGTTCTTACGCTATCTTTGTTATTCTTTTCTTGTGATGACGATGATACTGAAAACCCGGTTATTTCCACTGATCCATCTGTAGTAATTACAGCACCCGGTAATAATGCGAGTGTTAGCGATTATGTTAAAATAACCGCAGACGCTTTTGATAATGTCGGGATTGCCAGGGTTGATTTTTATGTTGATGCCTCAAGAGCTTATATAGATCCGGCTACACCATATGAAATGATATGGGATACCTACGGTTTAAAACATGGTACAAATCACTCAGTTTATGCAGTCGCATACGATACTGACCAGAATTCTACCGGCTCTGCAACGATTACAGTGACTATCGATACATCACTTGGTACTCCTGAACCGCCAATTCTTTCTATTGATAGCAGCAATGTTACGATTAGTTCGATTCCGGTTAGATGGTCGATGTTTCAGGAAGATGATTTTTTTATTTACAAGTTGATTTATGATACTACAGATCAACATGAACCATCTTTACACACTATTAACATTACTTCAGTTACAGATACGACCAGAATAATTGATAATCTTATGGACAATACATTGTATTTTATACAGGTTGAGGTCTCTGATGTCTTTGGCAAAAAAACTGCAAGTAATATTGAATCAGTTTATACTTTAAATGCTCCTCCTCCAGTACCGGTAATCTCTCTTGTATCAAATGGACTTGGATATAAATCAATCAATTGGAATAAAGTTACAATGAATGATTTTTTATCGTATGAAATTATTACTTCCGTAGATTCAGTGTTTGATTTAACAGACAATGTTATTGCTACTATAACAAATCAGAATACGACCTCCTATGATTACTACACAAATGATACAACTAACTACTACTATTTCCTTGTAGTAAAAGATAATACAAATGAATACTCTGTTTCAGCACCATATTATAATACTCCCCAGATAAACTATGCTCTTGATTTTAATGGTTCAAAATATGCAACGATACCATATTTTGATGGATTAAATCTTGGAGACACGTATACATTAGAAGCTTGGGTATACCAGCGAGACGCGAATACGTTCGACAGGGTGATAGATAAAAGTCCTCCGGGGTCCCCATATCTGCAATATTCACTCATCTCAGGAACAAAGTTAGGTACTGATGTCTGTGCCGACGGCAATCCGGGAAGGTATCTCGCTGATACCGGTGTAACTCTTTTTGAATGGCATCATATCGCTTTATCTTATGATTTTGGTTTTATAACTTATTATATAGACGGACAAGTTGTTGATACTATGAGCACAGGTATTTCAAGTTCTTGTGAGTATACAACTACTTTAAACATTGGTCGTCGAAAACTGTTTGATGAATTTTATTTTGATGGCTCCATAGATGAAGTCCGTGTCTGGAATATAACAAGAAGTCCAGCTGAGATAATGGGTAACTATAATATAAATCTTGCCGGTACGGAGTCCGGTCTTGTATGCTATTACCAGTTTAACGAAGGTGTCGGAGATATTATTACCTCATTACAAGGTGAAAATGGGTATCTAGGAAATACCGAAAGTGCCGACATTTTTGATCCTGTCTGGGTTGAATCAGGTGCTCCGATACAATAAATCAAATCATTCAATTAAAAAGTCACCTTATGTTTCATAAGGTGACTTTTTTAACTGCGCCGTCAGGAACCCTTTCCTGACAGTTTCTAATTTATTCTAAAAACTATCAATATAATTTATCCGAATCTCACGGGTCACCGCAGTCGATTCCCGCCGGTTGATAAACATATCTTTGACAATCGCTTCAAGTTCCAGATTATCGGTAAACAGCCATTTCACTCCGATATTAAAATAACCGCGTCCTTTACCGCCAAAATAGTTTGACGAATCATTTGGTAAAGTCGATTTATCATCATTTATAGCAACATCATATTCAGCAATCAGGGCGAGATTATATTTAAACGTTGCATCAAAACCTAAGAAAAAGTTGATATCGTCCTCTTTGTCGACTTCATTTTCCTGTGTATAGTTGATTCCAAAATGCCACCCCGAAGTCCATTGATAAAAATAGAATGACCGTGATGCCACCACATAAAACCCGCGTGATTTAAATGTATAACGCTGAAATCTGGTATTATAAGCACCGTTACCCTGCGAAGAAAATCCAAAAGTAATAGCCGGGAAATATTCCATCTCATCAACCAGCCGGAATTTTAGTCCGAACTCAATTCCCGGATTCCAATCCGGTGAATCATTCGAAAGAATTTTTTCTCCGCCGTAAGAGATACCTAATTGAAATCTGTTTGAAAGACCAATGTTGGTACTCGAAATCGCTCCACCCCCCGGATAAATTCTGAATCCTAAGTCGTAATAACCTCTCGGCAGGGTACCGGCTGTCGGTAAGTCGACTAACCAGCGGGGAGGGATGTTGTACATCGAAGTAACTATTTCAGTTTGGCTTTTTGCAGGAGGATGCAGAAGTAACATTAACGGAAGAATAAGCAGTAATATTTTTTTCATAAGAATTCCTTTTCTATATTTATATCATACCTCTTTATGATAGAAAAGTTCTGATTCTTATGTCAATTTAAAAACAAATTGATATGACAACTTTTAAGGGAGATGAAGTAGTTTAGCGAACTCAGAACGGATTTGTTGTGATACCTTTCCCCGGGGAAGCTTATGAAGCTTATTTTCAAAAAGTATCTCAGAAACCGGGATAACCAGCTTTAATGAGCTGGAGATGAATATTTCATCCGCTTTCAGTAAAGTTTTTAACGTACAGTTTTTTTCGATTATCGGCAGTTTTAACTTTTTTGAGATTTTGAAGACAAGAGAACGGGTAATCCCCTCAAGACAGCCTGCATCTATCGGCGGAGTATAAATCTTTCCTTGCGAGAGCCAGAAAATATTTGCCGAAGTAACTTCGGCTACATGATTTTTTTCATTTAACAGTAAAGCATCATCACATTTCATCTTTTTTGCCTGACTGAGCGCAACAGCATGGATTGCATACGATAATGTCTTAATTCTGCGGAAGACTGAATTCTGGTCTACCCTGAACTCTGAGACATGAAGTCTGAAAGGTTTCGTCGGCATCGTGTGCGGTGATGCGGAGAGGATAACCTGCTGCTGACCCTGAACACCAACCCATCGGGCAGCTTCACCCGATGTCAAGGTAAGACGGAGCTTTTTAATTCTGTCAGGATGTTTATCTACCGTTTTAAGCATCCATTCCTGAAGTGTTGATTTATCTACCGGAATTTTCAAACCCATCACTTTGGCTCCTTTGTACAGCCGATTGAGATGCTCCTTTAAAAATACAATCTCATTCTCAACAGCTAAGAATGTCTCAAAAAGACCTTCCGCATACAAAAGTGAATTATCAAACACGGAGATTTTATCATCACCCCGTTTGACAAACTTACCATTTATTGTCGTTACTGTTTTAAGTTTTTTAGTCATCGATACCGACTGCTCTTAAGAGGTTTTTTGCTTTAAGCATCATTTCATGATATTCTGATTCAGGGTCGCTGTCAGCGATAATACCGCCACCGGCATGGATATAATAATGACTTTTTTTATGATACATAGTGCGGATTGCTATGTTAAAATCAGCTGAATCTTTATCGATATACCCGATACATCCGGTGTAAACGGAACGGGGGAGATGTTCAAGCTCTGAGAGTATCTCTACCGCCCTCCGTTTTGGGGTCCCGGTTATAGAACCTCCGGGAAAAAGTGACTGAGCAATATCAGGAAAAGTAACATCTGCTTCTAATTCAGATGAGATATCGGAAACGAGATGGATCAATGAAGAGTAAATCTCCGGCTTGTATATCGCATCAACATGCACACTCCCTTTTTTGGATATTCGCCCTAAGTCATTTCGGATGAGATCAACAATCATCAGAAGCTCAGCTTTATCTTTTGCTGACTCAACCAGGGTTTGGAGGTTTCTCTTCTGTTCATCTTCAGTTTGACCAAGCTCAATTGTCCCTTTAATAGGTGAAGATGAGATTTTGTTATTATCTTTTTTAAACATCCGTTCCGGTGAGGAAGAGAGGATGTGGAAGTCACCATAATTCAGGTAAGCACCATACGGAGCCGGGTTTAAATCTCTGAGGTTCCGGTAAACAGAAAAAGGATCTTCCTGAGAGACAACATTAAAACGGGTTGTATAATTTGCTTGATAAATATCCCCTTCTTTGATATGCTCCTGAATCTTTTTTACATTTTTAATATAATATGCTTTTGGCTGGGCATCGACAAGTCGTGGTCTTGTTTCAAATTTCGGGTCATATATCCCACTTGGTACATCTACAAAGTCAGCTATCAGGTTTTCATTTTCAAATGAATCGGTAACATGACTGTATCTCAGAATATCGTCATAAAAATAAAAAGAAATTTCAGGAATCTCAGGTTTTACTTTAGGTGTCAATTCAAGACCTGGATACATCGCCTCATATGAAATATATCCAACCGCTGTCAAGTTGGAGGTCGTGACACAGTTTTCAACTATATCAAAAATATTCCCTGAGTTTAATATAGTCAGATCATTTCTCTGAGATTTGATTGCAATACCGTTACCCATCTGAGAAATCCGGGCAACCGGATTTAAACCGATAAAACTCATCTTACCCCGGTCACCAAATGTTAAAGTCGAATCGAGCCAGATTGTACCGGGTTTATTGGCATATCTTTTAACAATTTCGAATGGCGAAATTCCCGAAATCTCAGCTAATCTTGTTGTTTTGTTGTAAACAGGTTTCATACAGCAGGAAAGCTATATTTTTTAGCCCCAAAGTCAAGCATTTACTCTAAGCTCCTTACCGGCAACGATATAAGAAGAATATATATAATTGACAAAAAAGTTGAATAATTGTATATTAATTTATATAACGTATTGTAAAACAATAAGATAGTACATACCGGCCGAAATAGATTTTTGGGAACTTTTTTGGTTTTCATTAGTACTATTATTAAACGACTTAAATTAAGGTAGAACATATGAGTAAAACGACAGAAAAAGATATCGATTTTGCCCTGATGAAGAAAATTCAGAATGGCGATATGGTCTCATTTAATGAGATGGTAAATCGATACAAAGATCGTTTAATGAACGTCATCGGTCGCATGCTTTCTTCTACCGAAGAAGCCGAAGATGTTGTTCAGGAAACATTTGTCAGAGTTTATCAGCACAGGCAGTCGTTTAATTTTCAGCACTGTTTTTCTACCTGGATTTATACGATAGCCTTGAATCTGGCGAGAAATGAATTAAGAAAGAGAAAAAAATTCAAATTTTATGACATATCCGAAATGCAGGGTAATGAAGCTGAATTTTCAGTTGAAATGAAATTACCGTCGAGACTTCCCGAAGTCTTGAAAAAAGCCATTGAGGATCTCCCTGAAAAATATCGAACAGCTTTTATGCTCAGAGATATTCAGGAATTACCGTATGAAGAAGTAGCTAAAATATTATCAGTTCCTCTTGGTACTGTAAAATCAAGAGTGAACAGAGCACGAATGATGCTCAGAGATAAATTACAGCCAAAATTGGAGAGTTATAATGCGTTGTCAAAAAGTACGCTCTTACCTGTCGGCCTACTGTAATGGTGAGTTAACCGGAAGAAAGAGACTTGTTATTGATGAACATCTCTCTGACTGTTCCGGATGCCGCAAGGAAGAAGCAATATATTATTCTTTGAATAATGTAAAATCAGATATTGGGTCGTTGAAAGTCTCCGACAAATTCAACGATGCCCTCTTAAATAGAATTGCTCAGGAACGTTTTGCTGAGACCCGTACAAAAGCATATATGCCCTCGCGTCCTCCGGTTTTAACCCGGGGAAGAGTCCTGCCGTCGGTAATTACCGCCATGCTTGCCGTTGTAGTCACCGCATTTGTCATGCAGCCGGACACAACACCGGTACAGACACAACAGTTTGCATCAGCGATGCCGAATGCTTCAAGTAAACAGCTTGATGACAGCTATATGTACGTTACCCCGATCGATAATCCGAATATGACCATTAATCTCAATAAAAACTGGTCATTAAACGATCAGATGAGAAGAGCCGAAAGAGTTCAGAATATTTCCAATAATCTGACTAAAGCAGGTTCATTCGCTTCTCCGCAAAACTCGACACTCGCTTCGGTTCAGACCAGAAAACAATGTCCAATCCCCTTTGATGTCTCCTACTACCATGTAAGACCGGTTTATAAAGTCTACATTGTACCGAATACCAACAACGTCAAGGAGGATTCCGGAGACTATTAATGCTAAAGAAAGTTTTACATCTGACCGTCGTTGAAGTCCTTTTAGTAGCTTTCACGGCGGTCTTTTTTTCTCCCTCAGCTTTCTCAGAAGAGAACTCGCTGACGTATCTGGAATCAGGACTCAATGATTTAGTCTATGATGTCTCCCGTTCTGTTGTAACTATAGAAGCATCAAAACCTATTTATCCGAATAATTACTCAGGAAACCTCTCTGAAGCAATCTATACCGTTCTTTCAACCGGTCTGATTTATGATTCGACCGGACTTATCATCGGACTGGCCAAATCAGTCATCGACCGTTCCAATATTAAAATAAAATTTGAAGGCGAGATTGTCTCAGCCATTTTAATAGGTGTCGACTATCAAACCGGATTAGCTCTGTTAAAAGCACAAAGAAAAATCGGACAACCGTTCAAGCCGGTACAAAATTCAGTTTGTGCCGGACAGATGGTCCTTGCCATAGGTAATTCGTTCGGTATACGGGCAGCACCTTCAATCGGTTTTTGTGCCGGACATCTTACTGATGGTACCATGCAGTTTTCCGCTTCAGTATCGCGCTCATCAGAAGGTGGTGGTCTGTTTACCTTAAATGGTCAACTTATGGGAGTCATCACAGAGATAAACGGTAGGGATGCAGAAATCGGTATCGCTTTCCCTGCGTATAAAATAGATGAAATAGTTTCTTATCTGTTGGATCATGGAGACCGGAATGCCGGTTATATCGGAGTCAGTACAACTGAAATTGAAATATCTCCGCCGATCGAAGTTCTCCTGCAAGCAAGAATAAATTCTATCCAACAGCCGAACCGAATATTGGTACATAAAGGTTTGCTGATATCCAAAGTCGTCCCAAAATCTCCGGCTGCAAAAGCAGGACTGAAAGAAAACGATTTAATTTTCCGTGCCAACGGTAAAATGATAACCCAGCCCCTCGAGCTTGCCAATTTTATTAAAAAGACCGACCCCGGTACTATTCTTAATTTTGATATTCTCAGGCAGAATTCAGCGTTTGCTGTCCGTTTGCCGATTGGTAAATATCAGATTCTACCTGCAGGAGTAACATCTCCAATCTCACCAAATGATGTCGTTACCGACTCAATAATCAAAGAAATAGAAATTCTTAAAAAAACTATTTACGAACTTGAATCAAGACTTAAGCAATTGAATTAGAAAAATTTACGTTGCTAAAGAGCTTGTTTTTTTGTTATTTCTTGTTATGAATTTAACAGCTAATTGCAGTCTTTTACGGGAAAAAATCGGATCTTTTCAATACAATACAAAGTCACAGGAGCTTTTTTTAGCTCTTTTTTCGGCTGTTATCACTTTTGAAAATAAAGAAGAGACAGAATTTGCATTTAAAAAAGCCAAAGAGCTGAAAATAAAACCAGCAGAACTGTATGAAATAATCCTGCAATCATACCTTTTTTTAGGATTTCCCCGTATGCTCGAAGCAGCTAAGCTCTTTCATGCCGCTTATCCTGAATTCGACCCGAAAACAGAATCAGAACCTTTTGATATGAATCAGACACAAAACTGGTATGACAGAGGTATAACATT
>QQUK01000241.1 GCA_008501655.1 Calditrichota bacterium | reverse complement strand
TTGTTATCATATCGGTTGCTATAGTAGTTGTTGTACTTTTCCACCGGTTCAAACTTCCTTCAATTGCCGGATTTATCCTCTCCGGTCTTCTTGTAGGTCCAAACGGATTACGGTGGATTAATGACACTCACCAGGTCGAAATGCTTGCTGAAATCGGTGTAGCTCTGCTTCTTTTTGGCATCGGTGTTGAACTTTCGTTGGATAAACTAAAAAAGATCTGGCGACTCGCAGCAATAGGTGGGTTTCTTCAGGTTGTTTTAACAACACTTGCTGCTTACGGTGTTTCAATTTCATTCGGATTCGACGGCAAGTCGTCCCTGACAATTGGAATAGTCGTGGCACTTTCCAGTACTGCTATTGTGATGAAGGGACTTGAAGACCGGGGAGAAATCAACGCACCGCATGGACGGTTAATACTCGGGATTTTAGTTTTTCAGGATTTTTCCGTTGTGCCGGCAATGTTATTGATCCCGATGCTTATTGGAGTTGATTTCACAGCCGGACAATTTATAATCAACTTCGGGAAATCTATAGGTATTATTATCGTTGTATTATTCTCAGCAATATTACTTGTCCCGAGAATTCTTGAGTTTGTTGCTAAAACCCGCCAACGGCAACTGTTTATCCTCTCTGTATTTGTTGTATGTTTAGGTACAGCCTGGATGGTGACCATGTCGGGTGCATCACTTGCGATCGGTGCATTTTTAGCCGGACTTGTTGTAGCCGGAAGTAAGTTCCGTCATCAGGCGACAGCTGATATTTTAGCTTTCAAAGAAGTGTTTGCTTCCCTCTTTTTTGTATCTATCGGAATGCTTGTTTCCCCGAGGATTGTATTATATAAACTTGAAGATATCCTCATTCTCCTGACTTTTATCATCGTCGGAAAAGCACTTATCGTTTTTATTGTAGCAATGATTATGAAATTTCCAATGCGGCCGGCTTTGTCAGCATCACTCGCACTAGCCCAGGTCGGGGAGTTTTCATTTGTTGTTATCTATTCAATTCTTGGTACCGGTCTTCTGCCGGAGTCTATTGAAAATAATTTAGTGACAGCTTCGATTATTTCTATGTTTATTACTCCGTTTATTATTTCGTTCGGACCAAAGCTTGCCGCCGGTCTCGGTAAGATGTCCTGGCTGCAAAAATCATTTCAAATTGGGACAGTTGAAGAGAATGCGGATACCATCAGAAAGATGAAAGACCACGTCATCATTGCCGGATATGGATTTGCCGGAAGGGAACTGGCAACATCACTTAAAAAGCTTGGTGTCCCGTTTTTAGTTATCGATTTAAATATCGAAAATGTAAAACGAGCTTCTGAAGAAGTAGGTGATGCTGTCTATGGAGATATTACCAGTGAATCTGTCCTGAGATATCTTGAAATTCAAAATGCTAAAGAGCTTGTACTTTTAATAAATGATCCGATGGCATCGGAACAGACCGTTCAACTGGCACGGAAACTTGCACCTGAACTGTATATTACTGTGCGGACAACTTATCTTTTGGATATCCAACCATTAGAACAAGCTGGAGCAAACGAAGTCATTCCGGCCGAACGGGAGGCTGCAGTCCAGGTAACATCGCAGGTTTTAAAACGAATAAAAGTAAGCGGGGAAGATATTGTTAAACAGGCATCCACAATTCGGGAACATATCGAAGAAGATTAAACATGGTTGCGAAGCATCAGCTCTTTGGGATGCGGTTCTAAGTAGACCTGATTTTTAATATAAGTAACATCATATTTATATATATAATGCTTTAAAAGGGTGACAGGAACAATCAGGGGTATGAACCTGAGCCTGTAATCTTCTATCGATTCAAGTATCGCTGATTTTTCGTCTGCTGTAAGATTATTTTTCAGATACCCTAAGATATGCATTAAGACGTTAGTATGTTTTTTTGCTGTTGCCTGATATTTCAGAGCATCCATAAACAGTTGTCGGTATTCTTTTTTAAAGGCAGCAGGCTTATACTCACTGATTTTAGCAACAAGTTGCCCTATCAATTTATAATGTTTTACCGAATGTGACATGAGCAGATATTTATGTTCTGTATGAAACTGGATAATCTTTTTTCTGGAAAACGGTTCTTTAAGCAACTGTTTTAATCTGTTATATGCAAACAATCTGATAATAAAATTCTCTCTTATTTTTTTGTCCTGCAGTCTCCCTTCCTCTTCGATTGGAAGATAGGGATATGCATCCATAAGTTTTTTAGCGAACAAACCGGAACCGCTATGGGACGGCATCCCTTTCTCAGTATAAACTTTAACCCGTTCCATACCGCAGGAAGGTGATTTGCTTTTGAGAATATATCCGGAAAGTTTTTTCATATCCGCATTTTTTATTCTGGTATTACTATAGCTATTCATTTTTGTTGTCCAGCTGATTCCTGATTTCACTCCAAGCATTTCAGGATTCTCATTTGAACCGACAAGTCGGACTGCTTCCCGTGGTGTTCCCATTCCTATTTCAATTTCGGGACAAACTGAGACGAATTTTACATAGTCAGACATTATATCCGTAACAAAGTCTGATTTTTTATGCCCGGCATCAAACCGTACTTTAGCTCCAAGCAGGCAGGATGAGACTCCTACAAAAATTGGCTGTTCTTTTTTCATATTGCAACACTCTCAGACGGCATATTTTCATGAAGAAGTGATATCTCAACAGCTTCGGTAAAAGATTTCGGATGATGCTGAAACAATTCAGCGGCAAGATTATTTTCACATATTGTTTGAGAACGGACTGATTCAATTAACGATTCTGCCAAAGGGGCTGAAATCGGAGTTACCAGTTTAACCCAATGAGAAGAAAGCTTTGGAGTAAGAACGGGTACAGATATAAAATAGCGTCTTAATTTGAGTTTATCAGCGACAATTTTCATCATATCAAGATAAGATAGTATATCTCTCCCGCCTACATCAATAGATTTGTTTTCGGATCCGGGAACATCAAGAGCAGCTGTTAAATAGTACAAGATATCCTGGATAAAAACAGGTTGAGTTTTCAAGTGAATCCAATTTGGACAAATCATTACAGGCAGTCGATTTACAAGATATTTAATCATTTCAAAAGAGATAGAACCATTACCAACGACAACAGCAGCTCTGAATTCAGTTACAGGTACCTGAGATGATTTCAGAATTTCAGCTACCTGATGACGGCTTTTTAAATGCTCTGAGGTCACCTGTTCTTTACTTCCAAGAGCACCAAGATATATTATTCTCTTAACATTTAACTCTTTTGCTAATGTAGCAACATTTTCTGCTATCTGTTTATCTGTATCCGCAAACTCTTTTCCGGTTGAACTCATAGAATGAATCAGATAATAGACAATATCTACACCAGACATCGCTTCCCGTACAGAATTTACTGAGCATGCATCACCTTCAACTATCTCTATATTTGTTAGAGTAACTTTTGATCTGTCTCTCACCAGAACACGGATATCATGATGCTGTTTAAGAAGTTCATCAGTCAAATTAGAACCTATATAACCTGTACCGCCTAAGATAAGAATTTTCATTGCTGCACCGTTTGTTCCTTTTGGGAGAGTGATGAAAATATATCAGAAATTATTTTCGCTCTAAAATTAAAAATATTATCGAGCTGTTTTTTAACCCAGAGTGAATGGACAATCCTTCCTAAAAAACCAAAAGGTAATGCATAGGTAACTTCATCATACATAATCGTACCGGTTTCTGTTTCTTCAAACCAGTGTCTATGATGCCAAAAACTATATGGACCCTTAATAGAAACATCGGAAAAGCTATGAGGCTCATCATAATCAGTTATTAGAGTCGTCCACCGGACAGGAATTCCGGCAAGTTTAATTGTGTAGTCTAAAACCGCTCCGGTCTGCATTTTTATAGGGTTTGGTGTGATAATAGTAAAACCTACGTCAGAGGGAGTTATTTTTTCAAGATTTTCCGGTGATTTGAAAAAAGAGAACACAGTATTCCGGTCGAATGGAATAATTTGTTTTCGTTTGAGCGTATAAAGTTTCATAAGAGATTCGTCCGATCAATATTGGTATACTGGTTAATATATTTCTGGGTATCAATTTTTCTTTTACATCCATTATAATTCATATAGCGAACCTTACCATAGATTTCTCTTTCAAACCATGCCCGGTCATGAACACCGCCGATTGACCAGGCGATACCGGCATAACCGTTCGGATCATTACCGTCAATTTCGTATGTATCGTTTAGATAGATAGCTGTCTCAATTGCTCTTTCCGGTGAATTTGTCCATTCAAGGATCTTCTTTGCCCAGTACATTCGCATGTATCCATGCATTTTACCGGTTAAGAGCATCTGATTTTGGGCAGCGTTCCAGAGTTCATCATCTGTTTCAGAATTTTCAAACTGTTCAGGAGTGTAAGTATATGGACGTTTATCAATACGATGGAGATCTAAACTCTCTTTTGCCCAGTTCGGGAATGCCTCAAACGAATCATAATTCTCAGCATAATAACAATAATTATCTGAAAGCTCTTTTCGAATAATGAGTTCATCTATAAACTGTTCTTTGGTTGATTCATGTACCTGAGTCATCTGCACCCGTTCCAAAATCGTTCCTGATGAAATCTGTCCAAAATGAAGATATGGAGATAAATCCGACTGTCGTTCTTTCGTCGGGTCATTCCTTTCGTTTCCGTACTTATCAAACTTGGTTTCAATAAATTGTTCCAGTTTATTCAGAGCAGCCTCTTCCCCTGATTCAAACATATTCGTAAATTCTTTAGAATGGTATTTATTTAATAGTGCTGTCCAATTTATATGTAAATTTTGTTTCCTATTGCCTGGATGTTTTTTAACTGGAATTGCTTTATCTGAATAAATATTCAATTGTTTGGATATTTTTGATCTGATTGTATATGCTGCAACCTCTCTTTTATCTGATGCAACCCAACAAGGGACAATATTATGTGCATCAACTTCATATATATTGACATCAAAATGAGAGGTCAGATTTTCTTTTACAGCCTTTTCTGCTTTCAGAGGAGAAAAATCGAGAACTACTGTCCCTATTTTATGGGAATTGAGAAATTCTGTCAGTATTGATATTGTGTTACCCTCTAAAAGCTGAAAGTTAATATGAAAATGTTCCAGGTCTTCAGCAACCTGCTGTAAACCTTGAATCATAAAAGGGATCTGCCGATTGTTATATTTTTTAGATTCACTATCAAGTATAAACAGTACAACCAATTCCTGTTTTTCTTTTAATGCTAAAGACTGAGCAAACGATAGTGCATGGTTATCGATTGTTCGCTGGTCCCGGTTCATCAGATAAACCACCAACCCGCTTGCATCTGATTTTTTGAGATGCCGGGCTCGTTTAAGGTCGATGGAATTTTTTAAATATACATCATTCATTATTAATTCATACCCGAGAGTGTATTATTGGAATTCAGCGCTTCTTTAAACTCATTTAAGTTACTAACCGCAACAGCATGTATCTTTTTAAATGTATCCGTATAACTCAATGCTCCCTGTCCCCCGATAATGATAGATACATCATTACCGACAATCTTACGGAGTTTTTGTAATTCGAAATCGAGAGCTGCATCTCCAATCGCTATAGTTATGCTTAATGCTATTACATCAGCTTGGTGCATTGCTGCAGCTTTGGCAATATCCTCAGTCGGCATATTCGGTCCCAGGTAAATTGTGTTCCAACCAAGTGATATAGCTGTAAGTGCTGAGATTAAGGCACCAAGCTCATGAATCTGCTTGTTCGGGGTTGTTATTAAAATTATTGGACCGGATGATTCACTTCTACTTGAGACAAGCATAGAACCAAGTATTGACCTTATTATCGAGCTAACCATATGTTCCTGACAGACCTGAAAATCACCTTTAGCCCAGTTTTCACCTGTCTTGACCATGAGCGGCTCTACTACTTTTTCAATAAAACTTGTTTGACCGAGTGCCGAGGATGCATTGAGCAGATTTGATTCAAGTGAGGCATAATCGAAGTTTTTAATATCTACCAAACATCTCTCAACATGAAAATGAGCAGCTGTATTACTTTTATTTTTTTCTGTTTTAAACTCATCCTCGGTTAAAGTCCTTTTATCTAAAAGTTCATACAACTCCTCAACAGACAGATGAGCAATTGTACTGATAGCAAGCCCCATTACCGTTGCTCGCTTTAACAGAATCAATTTTTCTAAATCAATTTCAGAGTACATTCTTCGATTTGTTGCTGAACGCTCCGGTTTGACAGCATTGTACCTTGATTCCCAAGCTCTGATAAGCTGAGGTGAGAGACCGGTACGATTTGAGACCATTTTGACTGTATATTTGTTTTTCATCTTCAATTTCCTTTTCTTGAAATATATAACAAATGTTATACAAATAAGTTCTCCAAATCAAGAATAATTACAAAATTTTTATAATAATTATATATATAATGTGGGGTATATTTTGTAACTCATTGTTATACAACGTATAAAATAATTAATAAAAAAATGAAAATACATTAAACAAAAGGGAACAAAACATAAACAGCTTTGGTTACAATAGGTAAACAAATGAGAAACCAATAACTAATAATTAGGAGAAACAAAATGAAAAACTTAGACATTATCGCAGCCATTCTTTTGGTCATCGGCGGTCTCAACTGGGGACTGGTCGGATCAGCCAATTTTGATCTGGTTGAATTGCTTTTTGGAGGTTCGTTCCTCGGAAGCATCGTCTACATCTTAGTCGGCGTCAGCGCCGTTTATCAAATTTTCCAGTGGAAATCAATTCAGAAACGCTGGGCAACAAATAACTCGTAAATAATAACTAGTATCACGAAAGGATTTATAAAATGAAACAGTTCAAATCAATTTTAACCGCAATGCTTCTTTTAAGCACCGTCGTATTTATCGGATGTTCCGATGATGACGAAACAAACCCACTTTCCAATAATAACCCTCAGCCGACAATGGATATTGTTGAAACTGCGGCTGCAAACGGTAACTTCACTACATTATTAGCTGCTGCTGAAGCTGCCGGCCTTGTTGAAGCTTTAAAAGCTGAAGGTCCTTTGACCGTTTTTGCCCCGACAGACAGTGCTTTTGCCGCACTTCCTGCCGGTACAGTTGAAGCACTTTTAGCTGATACTGACGCTTTAACAGCTATCTTGACTTACCATGTAACTATCGGAGCAGTCAAAGCTTCCGAAGTTGTAACAAAAGCAACAATCCCTACATTAAACGGCGCTGAACTTGCTGTAACAGTTAATGGTGACGGTACTGTAATGATTGATGATGCAATGGTTGTCCTTACCGATATCGAAACATCAAATGGTATCATCCATGTCATCGATGCAGTGGTGATTCCTCAGGCATCTACATCAGCGATTAAAGATGGCTCCACGACATACGCAACCGGCTACTGGTTTGGAAGTTACCGTTTTGGCGGCGGCTGGATTTCTAATGCAATCGTTGAAGGTCGTTTAAACTGGCTGACTAGATGGTTATCAATATATGATGTTGCCCGTCTTGCCGGTTTAAATACATTGACTACTGCTGTTAAAGCTGCTGATTTAAAATCAACTCTGAGACGTCAGGGTCCGTTTACAGTATTTGCTCCGACAGAAGATGCATTTGGAGCGCTTCCGGAAGGTACAATCCCGGCATTGTTAAATGATATTCCGACACTGCAGAATATTCTTCTCTATCACGTTACCACCGGTAGAGTCACTTCGGATATCGTGGTTACTATTGACTCAGCACCGATGGTAAATGGTGGTGCTGTTTCAGTCGCTGTTGTCGATGGCGGTGTTGTATTAAATGATGAAGTAAATGTTGTCGCTGTTGATATTAAAGCACGCAATGGCGTCATCCATGTCATAGATAACGTATTACTCCCATAACGGTTCGTGATACTGCGTTACAACGGCCCGGTAAGAATTATCTGCCGGGTCGTTTCTTAAAATTAAGATTAAACAGAGTAAGAAAGGTAATACAATGAAAAAATTAGCAACAATCGCACTGGCAGTACTTTTTATCGCCGGTTCATCAGAAGCACATTGTGGTGCTTGTGGAACTGAAAAAGGTAAAGATGACCATACTCATGTAGAAAAGACATCAGTTAAATCCGAAAGTAATATCGTTGAAACTGCAAAAGCAGCCGGTTCTTTCAAAACATTGTTAGCAGCTCTCAATGCTGCCGGTTTGGATAAAGCACTTACCGGTGAAGGACCTTTTACCGTTTTCGCACCAACCGATGAAGCTTTTGCTGCCCTCCCGGAAGGTACCGTTGAAGCATTGTTAAAGGATAAAAAGAAACTAACTTCAATTCTAACTTACCATGTAGTCGAAGGTAAAGTAACAGCGAAAGAAGTAACCGGTCTTGATAAGGCATCCACTTTAAACGGTCAGAATATCATGATTAAGGCTGATAATAATATGGTCATGATCAATAATGCTCAAGTTACTACAACTGACATTACATGTTCAAACGGTATAATTCATGTAATCAATGCTGTTCTTATACCGGAAGAAAAGAAATAACTAAATTTCTATAGCAATCGCATAACACACACGAGCCCGCCGATCGGCGGGTTCTTTTTTTAGGCTATCGTAATCTATCAATATCATTTATACGATTGAAATGGAACTTTATCTTTCATCAAATCGTTGTACTAATCAGGAATGGAAATCTATTAAATCAGGAATCCGATGAAATATCTTTTATTCATCTTGACGTTTTTTGCACTATCAATTACAGCTATGGCTCAATTTGATGACTCCGGGTGGCAGACAAAATATCAGGAAAACTTTGATTCTTCATTTACAGCTGTTGATGGTCAACAGTTTAGCCAGGATGACTGGTTATTGTTTCAATTATTAAACGGTGGTGAAATTACAATTGAAAATGGGTATGCTCAGCTCAATTGCCCTGATTTTTGGCAGGCCGGGTTGATTAGAACCACACAAATACTCCCCGATGAATATAAAATCCGAACTAAAATCGGCTATATCAATTATGACCTGACAAATTATGAAACTGCCGATTACAATAATCCTGATTTTAACAGCCATAATGGTAATTACGAAAACGGTATGTATTTCCTGACAATAACTAATGATACCTGTGTTGGAGACGAATGCGCAGAATTATGGTGGCATTATCATAGGAAAATGGTCATAGATATTGATAATCATAAAAATTCAGACGGTTCCGAAACAACCCATCCTGTTTACATGGTTTATATGGCCCCTCAGACAAATGCCGGTGGAAATCTGCTCCGGACCTGGACTGGTTCATTTTGGGATACATCTCCCTGGAACTGGAATGTAGCTTATACCTACAACCTCAATAGCTGGTATTATGCTGAACTCGAGAAAAAAGACGGCACGATAATCCTCAGGTTGTATGACGGCAACAAAAATTTACTCAGAGAAACTACTCCGGTATCCCTTTCATTGGTTCACGGTATGTCTGATTCACTTGAGTTTTTATATCTTGGCGAACCGCATACTGATGATTATGAAGGTGATGTTAGAATTGATGAAATAACTTTGCTTGTACCTGCCTCGGACTGTTGCATTGGCTTACGCGGTAATGTTGACGGCTCCGAAGATGATCTGGTTGATATTGCAGACCTGACTTTCCTTGTAAATTATAGTTTTAGAGGAAGCACATCTCCCACCTGTCTTGCAGAAGCAGATATAAATGCTACAGAAGGTATAGATATTTCAGATATTGTATATTTAGTTGGGTATATGTTTGGAGGCGGACCGGCACCGGCTTTATGTAATTAACTTGCAGCTTTTGTCGGATGCATGATTTTTTCCATGCAATCCTTTGAACAACATTTGTTCAATTTTTCTTCGCATCTACTACAGGAAACATAAAAACGGTTACAGAGTTCATATTTGCAGTTGCGTTGAAAATCAGATTCAGTTCCACAAATATAGCATGTCGAGATTGGCTCCCCTTCTGAATTCATTGGAGATACCATCCGTTTATCAAATACAAAACATTTTCCCTGCCAGACAGATTTTTCAAACTCTTTCCCGAATTGAATAATCCCCTGATTCAGCTGGCTTACATTTTCAATTCCCTGTTCCTTAACATATGCTGATGCTTTTTCACAGCGGATGCCTCCGGTACAATACATGACAACTTTTTTATTTTTGAGAGATTCAAGGTCAAGCTTGTCGGCAAATTCTCTGAATGTCTGCAGATTAAAATGTGTTGCACCCTTGAAGTGACCGACTTCATACTCGTAATCATTACGGGTATCAATCAAGATGACATCCTCTTTCAAATTCCCGTCATTATCATAAAGCTGGACAAACTCTTCGGCGGTAATATGTCTGCCCCGATTGGCAAGGTCGACATCCTGCTCAAAACGGACTATCTCTTTTTTGATTTTGATTTTCATCTTTTTAAAAGGATGCTCTCCGTAGGTTTCCTCTTCTTTGAAAAAGAGGTCAGAGAAATAATCATAGGCAGTTATAAATGAACGGAATGAATCGATGTCATCTCTATTTGCTGAAATTGAGGCATTAACACCTTCATTGCTCAATAAAATTGTTCCTTTAAAACTCTCCGGACGACAAAATTCGCGAAGTTTATCAGCAAGGACTTCGACATCGGCGATATCTACATATTTATAAAAACCTAAAACAATCATTTCATTCCTTTAAAAGTAGATTTATAATATCTACGATTGAACAAGATATATGAAGATTAAAATTTGTCAAGAGTAACATTTTCAGTTGATTAAATGTATCTGAAAGACTATGTTGGGGCTATGAACAGCAAAACAATTATCAAAAAGTACTTTGACGGATGGGTTCGGGACGACAAAGATAAAGTCCGTTTCTATTTGGCAGACGGATTAAAATTCCGTTCACCGGAAGAAAATTATGACTCTGCTGATTCTTTTATTGAAGCCTGCTGGAAACATGCTGAGAAGATGCCAAGATTCGATGTCATCCATGAAGTTTACGACAATGACGGCGGGTATGTTGTATATTCAACAGGTGGATTTGTCTCGGGTGAACTTTTAAAGATTCGGAACGGTAAAATTTACGAAATCTATGTCACCTTTCATCCGACCCATTAAGCATCTTTTGCAAGTCTGAAACCAAGGACAACCCAGCGTTTATCAGGCTGGAAAAAGTTCCGGTATGTATTCCTGAAGTGACTTTTAGGAGTAATACAGGAACCGCCGCGACAGACTATCTGATTACTCATAAATTTTCCATTATATTCTCCAAGGGCACCTTCTTCCTGCTTGTATCCCGGGTATGGCAGGTAAGCTGAGGATGTCCATTCCCAAAGATCACCAATCATCTGCTGAAGTTTCGGGCTGTCATCT
>QQUK01000286.1 GCA_008501655.1 Calditrichota bacterium | reverse complement strand
TGCCCGTGGTGTAGACAATGCGATTCTGTTAACTGACCCGGCAGTTGACGGTTCAGACCAGCAGGCTCTTGGTAAAATACTTGCCTCAGGTCTCAAAAAACTTGGTGATTACAATCTCGTTTTAGCCGGTAAACAGGCTGTAGACTCGGATTCCGCCCAGGTTCCGGGAGCTGTTGCTGCCGCTCTTGATTTACCACAGGCTCTGTTCGTCAAAAAGTTTGAAAATGTTGACAGCGGCAAAGCTACTGTTTTCCGTACAACCGAAGAAGGGTACGATGTCGTTGAGCTGACTCTGCCAGCCGTAGTTTCAGTCGTCAAAGAGATAAACGAACCGCGTCTCCCGTCCCTGAAAGGGAAAATGGCGGCCAAGAAAAAAGAGATTCAGAAATGGGCAGCCTCGGACTTGGGTATAACAACCGACAACCTTGGTGCCAATTCCGGAACGAAAAAAGTTTCTGTTGCTCCTCCGCCTCCTCGTGCCAAAGGTGAGATGATTGCCGGAGAAACACCGGAGGAGATTGCTGATAATCTCTATAATAAATTGAAAGAAAATCAGATTTTATAAATCTTAAAACCCGCCCTGTGCGGGTTTTTTATTATGCGTATACGTAAGCTCAAAAACTGTACTGAGATAAAAGCGGGTGATTCGACAATTCTCCGTGAACTTCTGCACCCGGATAAAGATTATCCGTTTGATGGTCGCTATTCATTAGCCCATGCCAAACTTCCGGTTGGTACTGAGTCAGACAAACATAAACTGACTACCGATGAAGTTTACTATATACTCGAAGGAAAAGGGGAGATGTACGTAGACGGTGAAACCGTTATTGTCGAAAAAGGGGACACAATCGAAATCCCGCCAAACGCTGTCCAGTCAATCAAAAATATCGGTGATTGTGAACTTCTCTTCCTCTGTATTGTCGACCCGGCATGGCGTGCTGAGGATGAGGAAATCCTCTAACTATTCAGATAAATTTGCTGATTGTTTAAAGTTGACTTTAGGCAGCCGATTTCCGATATAAATTCTATGTTACTTATTGAAAAGAGATTACAGCAATTAATATATGCGTTTGGTATACTGTTATTCAGCCTCTCTATCGTTGTCAATTCCAATGCAGCAGACCTTGCTAAATATGCCAGTTCTGATTTATCTGTGTTATATCTGTTTGAAGATGAAAAAGAAATCGACTGGCCGACTATCTATTATCTCAATGATAATTTTGGGGCTGCAATTCATCTGGTATATCTTATCGAAAAACCGGACTATTCATCATCTTTAACTGAAGTTGAAAATAAAGAGATTTATCTGCATCGGATCGGTTTACCTGATTCAGAACCATCATCATTTAAAATGCTGTTTGCTGACCTCTTTAAAACACGATATCCCGATATTGTGATTTTTGATGAACGGAGTAACAAATCGCTTTATAAGGCTTTCCGTTCGGAACTTAAAAAGATACAGCCATCACAGAACAATCTTTTTAATATTTTAAAGTTTTATGAGTATGCCGCTGAAGATAAAAATCCGGAAAATAATAACTCGGTTGTTTTAAACTCCCGTGAATTTTATAACCGGTATAAAGATAGAATCCAGCTGGAAGTCCCGCAGCTATTTGCAAACTATGAAATCCTTGTTGATAAATTTGACCGGATTCGAAAATATAATCTGGTACAATCGAATCTCCCGAATAGCGAGAATGAGAATAATTTTATCGGTGGTATAACCGATTTTAGATTGCTTTCTATCATCGATTCAATCTTGGTCGATGGACCGATGAAAAAGACAATTGCCGGACAGGCAAAAAAATATTCTGCATTTTTTAAATCATCGTTGTATTCATTCGGAAAATCAAAAGTTGATAATATTGTTGCCGGATTCAGAGAGATGCGGTATTTACGGCAGCATGCCCGGGTCAACAGTCAGCATCCTGAATACAATGCATATATAGAAGATTTGTATCAAAAAGCCGAGCGGGCAACCCTTGCATTAGTCGGAATCAATTGGGATGGGAAGATTGTTCTCCGTGATTCCCCACAGGGAACCAGATTGAAGTTTATTGCCTCAATATCTGTTGACGGTCCTAAAGAGGTTGAGGTAAACTCGATTTTGTTTCACCCTTACTGGGATTCTGTTGATGTCGCATTAAATGATTCAATCATTCAGATTCAGCCGCATCAGTCGTATGTGAAGGAATTTTTAATAGAGTCCGACCGTTCTTACCTTGAAGCTCAGAATCCGGATTCACTTGCATTTTCTGTAGAGATTATGTACGGTCAGATTCCGCTCCGTTTTACTAATAAAATACCAGTCTGGAAAAAACCGGAACTTCATGTCAATCTTGAACCGAATTTTTATTTTGTCAAACCATTTCCTGAAGTCGATATCGATAAGGTGGTTGCCAATCTCAATGTTAAAGTCATTATTTCTAAACCGTATGATTACACAGGCATGGCAAAAATTGAATTTACAACACCGATGGGACTTTATGCCGGGGCATACCGACAGGATATCCAATTGACAGCCGGGACACTCAATGAAACTATCCGGATACCGTTTACAATCTCAAACTTGTTTGAACTTGGAACCCAATTGCAGATTGTTCACTTGAAAATTGATAATGCGATAGTTGCTTCAGATACAAGTAAGGTTCGGATAGCATCATGCAATATCTCTGATACAAGGAAAATAGGATTCCTGCCTGATGAAGACGGTAAGCTTGAGGATATTCTTTCGATGACTGATGCAGCTTATAGACCGCTTACCGACCGGACATTGGTAAAAGGGGATCTTGAGGCGTATGATGTTATTGTAATCGGTACAAATTCATTTAGAAAATATGATTCTTTTTCAAAATTAAAAGA
>QQUK01000055.1 GCA_008501655.1 Calditrichota bacterium | reverse complement strand
GCAAACTTTAAGTATATCGGTGGGAACGACGATTTTGATGTCCGCAGTAATCAGTGGGGTTTCGGCTCAGGTCTCGAAACCTACTTTTCAGTCAGCCCGAAGTTCGATCTCCTGCTGACAACAGGAATCGATTATATGCAGGAGTCAGATTTACAGGGGCATGATACATCATACAGCCCGGATGGTATTACAGGTAATGAAAGAAATGAATATACTTACGAAGATGCTGATAAAGCAATCAACCAGCCGAAGCTTGAATTCAGGTTTATGCTCGGCTTAAAATATAATCTATAACAAATTAAAAAAACGGAGAATTTTATTCTCCGTTTTTTTATATGAAGATAATAATGCCATTACATCCGGTGAAAATGTGATTGTTTGTTCAGCTTTTTTCTTCTATATTTTTTTAAAGGAGAATCTATGGTCCTATCAAAAAACAATCGCATTGACCTGCTCATTGAAATCTATGACCAGGGGTACAACAAAAGAGCATGGCATGGAACAAACCTCTCAGGATCGCTTAAAGGACTCAAATTACCGGAACTGCTCTATCGTCCGCACCCAAAACGTCATAATATCTGGGAGATAACCCTCCACTGTGCATATTGGAAATATGTCGTCCTTCGCAGAATGGTTGCCGGTGAAAAAGGTAGTTTCCCTCGGAAACCAAGCAATTTTCCGGCATTGCCAAATGATAAGACTTTAAAAAACTGGAAAGTTGATTTAGATTTACTCGATGAGTATCATTTTAAACTTCGTGATGTCATGTCAGCTTTTCCGGAATCAAAATTATATAAAGCACCAGAAGATTCAAAAGTTTCCTATATCCAGACTTTATATGGAATATCATCACATGATTTATATCATGCTGGGCAGATCCAGTTGCTCAAAAAAATGAGCCGCCAAAAGAATTAGTTGATTTGTCTGTTTGATAGACTATTTTATAAAAAATCCAAAAAAGAGGTATACTATGACTATCAAGCAGTTAAAACTATCTGTAATCCTGCTCATTGCTATTGGAATTATGGTTGGATGCGGGAAGAAAGTAGAGAATAATACCGCTATGAGCAATCTCATCCCTTTTGATACTTTGTGGGAATATCAAAAACCGGCGGAAACACGGGCTAAATTTGAAGCTCTCCTTCAGGAGGCTGAAGATTCCGGAAACAAAGATTACCATCTACAACTGTTAACACAAATAGCCCGAACACTCGGACTCGAATCTAAATTTGATTCAGCACACACTATCTTAGATCAGGTTCAAAAAGAGATGACCGGTCATGATGTTGTCAAAGTCCGCTATCTCCTTGAACGGGGAAGAGCGTTTCGTTCCGCAGGAGAAGTTGAAGAATCAGTTCCTTTGTTTGTGGAAGCGTATGAACTTGCACGGAATAAAAAAGAAGATAACTTTGCTGTTGATGCTGCCCACATGGTAGCGATTGCTGTAGAAGGCTATGACAAACGAATGGAATGGAGCTTAAAAGCTCTGAATTTAGCAGAGAAATCATCCGTCCCGAAAGCACAGAAATGGAAAGGTTCTCTGTATAACAACATTGGCTGGGATTATCATGACCAGAAAAAATATGACGAAGCTCTTGATATGTTTCAAAAAGCTTTGGTTTTCCGTGAAGAACAAAAATCAGCGCGTGAAATTCAAATCGCTAAATGGTGTGTAGCACGTTGTTTTCGTTCCATGGACAGAATTGATGAAGCATTGGCTATTCAAAAAGCATTATACGAAGAAGGTCAGGGTGGAATCAACTCCGATGGCTATGTCTGTGAAGAATTGGGTGAACTCTATCTGATCAAAGGACAGCCGGAGAATTCCCAGCCGTATTTTAAGCAAGCATATGAAATTCTTTCAAAAGATTCCTGGATGATGAAAAATGAAGCTGAACGAATGGAACGGATAAAAAAACTATCGGGGATGTAAATAACATAAAAATAGTTATAGATTCTCTTTCAAAAAAAAATCCGTTCACATGAGTGAACGGATTTTTTTGTATTCTAAATTAGTAGCTTTTAATCTAAAAGATTAATGACCGCCGCCACCACGACGTTTTTTCTTCTTTTTCTTCTTACCTTCACCACAACCATCATCATCATTGTTATGACCACTTGAATAGTTATCACAATCACTACGGTGTGAACCATCAACTTCATTACAGTAATCATGTGATTTATTGAATTCATCACAATGACCGGGGCCAATGTAACCATTGTTGAACTGATCAAATACATCTTTTAAGTTATTTGCAGTCTGTTGGTCTTCCTGTGACATGCTGTCCCAATCTGTCCAGTTGAATGTAGTTAAGAATGCGTCAGCTTCAGCAATTTCAGTCGCAATAGCACCTTCGGATGCACCATCAGCGATAGAAAGTTTGGCACCTAACAACTGAGCCATAAGTTTTGTGATACCATTTGAATTATGACCATAAGTTTTCATCTTGAGAACAGCAACTGCAACACCTGAATCACCTACGATAAAGTTACCGAGAGAAATCGGAAGATACTGGGATACTTCATTTGCCTGCGGACCGAAGCCGGCATGGGTTTTCCAGTATCCGATAGTATGGGAACAACCTTCTCCATCCGGAGGAGTCATTTCAATCTCAAACTGAAGGAGAGCCTGTTTTTCTAGTTCAGATGAGTTTAACCAACCTGTATATAATACCGGTATCGAACCAAAATTATCATCAGGGCGGGATTCGTTGATAGTCGCATCACCGATAACTTCAGTTTCTTCACAGATTATTTCTACGTTTAATTCATAAAATACTTCAAGGTATGCATGATTGGTGGTCAATTCTCTTGAGTGGTAAACAGACATCGGGTAATCTATACCTTCCTGGTCTACGAGAA
>QQUK01000264.1 GCA_008501655.1 Calditrichota bacterium | reverse complement strand
TAATAGAAAATTGATAAAAAAGTAGTTTATCCGTCTATACTTTTATATTATAAATAGTATTGTTTTAAAATTGGGAGTGGTTCTATCATGTTGGTTAAGCAAATTAAATGCATTATCTTAGGGATTGTAATACTAACAGCTATATATCCGAAAGTTATCGGTGAAGTTGTTAATCCGGATTGTGATGCAGAACATGACATCGGAAAACTTGTATTAAAATCAAATAGAGCTGTTTTTTTTGGGGGAGTAAATTTCTTTAACAGAACTCAGTGTATCAGCAATAAAGAGACATTTTATTATGGTGCTGAATACCCAAAAGATTCTAAAATAGCAGCCCTGAATCACGGTCGTGTATTAATAGGTGGTATCTTGAATGGTGATACAATTGTCAATGGAACTTATACACCTCTATTTTTGAAAGAGTATCGTTCGATATTAAGTCCGGAGGCTGACTCTAATAATGATGCTGTATCTGAACAGGACTATATTTCTATAGATGTAGATAATATTGCTGACCCATATTTTAATCCTGCTCCAATACATCCTTTAAATATAAAAGTAACAAAAAAATCGTATGCCTGGTCATACAAATATGCAGAAGATATTGTTTTTTTTGATGTTTCGATTCAGAATATTGGTGACACAAAAATTCATAAAGTTTATGCCGGTATTTTACTGTTTTTTATCGTAGGTCACTATAATCAAATTGATAATATCACCAATGATGATATAGCAGGTTTATATAAATCAAAAATTCAATATTCCTGTACGGAATTCGAAGATAGCCTTATCTTTTTATGGGGAGCCGATGCGGACGGTGACCCAAGTAATGGTGAGTATGTCGATAGGATAAATTTTGGTGAAGGTGTTACAAAAAAATCCGCAACAAGTGTTTCTGGTGCAATGTTTCTTTCAAAAATGAGTGATGATATTAAAAGATCATTTAATTGGTATGCGTCTGATGAATTCAATACTTTTGAGTTCGGACCGCAAGCTCGTGAGAGTTTTAGAGAGTTCGCAAATGGTTCAATTGGAATGCCATCGACCGATGAAGGTTGGTATCACTTATTATCTAATGGAGAAATTGATTATGATCAGGCTTATATCACCCGAATAACTCAATATGATCCGGTATGGTTATATCCAAATCAGGAGGTGAGTGAAGAGATTGCAATTGGTGGATATAATAAAAATAATATTTTATCAATAGGACCTATTGACCTGCCTCCCGGGGCGACTGTGTCTTTTCCATTTGCTTATATTGCCGGTGAAAAATTTCATAGAAATCCAGATAATATAAATTTTCTTCCGGATATCCCTGAATCGTATTATAAAAATTTAGATTTTTCAGATATTAATACAAATGCTAAGTGGGCTCGGTGGATATATGATAATCCCGGAATAGATACCGATGGTGATGGAGACTCAGGTCGTGCTGTTGAGTGTAACGGTGAGCGTATCTGGGTTGAAGGGGATGGGGTACCTGACTGGAAAGCTGCCGGACCGCCACCGGCTCCGTATTTCTGGATTACTCAGGAGGAAAATGCACTTCACGTAAGGTTCAATGGATCAAGGTCTGAAACAGAAAAGGATATATTTACCAAGATTGCTGATTTTGAAGGCTATAATATCTATTTCGGACGGGACGACAGGGAAGCATCGTTATCTCTTGTAGCATCGTATGATTTGATAAATTATGATAAATATGTCTGGCATCCAAATTTAGGGGATAATGGAAAATATATCGTCGATGATATCCCATTTTCATTAGACTCTTTAAAATGCTTGTATACTAATAGCTGTGATGATTCTTTGTTTGACCCAACAAGATTTACAGCGGTAGCTCCACTGGTAACATCCGATTCGATTTTCTATTTCACCAAACATCATAACAATGCTTTGTTCTCTGCGATATCCAAAGTCTATCCAAATGCACGTGACCCGCGTTTAATCCCAGAAGATTCCCTCACTGATGATGATTTTACTGAGGAGGGTTTCTATAAGTATTTTGAGTATGAGTTTACGATTGATAATCTGCTTCCTACAGTTGAGTACTGGGTAAATATTACCGCTTTTGATTTCGGGTCGCCAAAGTCGGGACTTCAGGCTTTGGAGACATCGAAGACTGTTGGTTTGCAGATGGCGTATCCGCTCAGCCATGAGGAAGTAGTTGATGGAAAAAATGAAATATTTGTTTATCCAAATCCATATCAGATAGATGCCAATTATCGGGGAAATTCATTTGAGGGGATTGGTGAAGAAGATCGTCATGTTGACCGGGTGCGGAAAATTAATTTTGCAAACCTTCCTCCGAAGTGTGAGATTAAGATATTTTCATTGGATGGAGACCTTATAAGGCATTTACATCATGAAGTTCCTGCATCAGACCCGACCTATACGCATCATACGTGGGATTTGATTACGCGGAATACGCAGTTGATTGTCAGCGGGATGTATTACTGGACGGTGGAGTTTCCGAATGGTGAGACAAAGATTGGGAAGTTTGTGGTGGTGATGTAGGGGGAAGTCCACTTCGACTCCGCTCAGTATGACTTATACACACCCCCAGCCCCTCTTGATAGAGGGGAGTTTTAGGAGCAGACGAGGGCGTCTGCCGCCCACGAAAACACAGAACACACTTCGACAAGCTCAGTGTAATTTTTCAAACAATGTCATTCCTGCGAACGCAGGAATCCAGTTTCGGTTAAGTCTCAAAAGTGTGCAAGGCAGACATCCCTGTCTGCCGGTAATGGTCGGGTTTCTCGACATTGAACTCTCTCGAGTTCAATACAACGGAACCCGACCTACTAAAATTGCGGTTTCAGTTGACAATCGACCTTCGGTGAATCAGCACCTGACACAACTTTTA
>QQUK01000303.1 GCA_008501655.1 Calditrichota bacterium | reverse complement strand
GACTATAAACTTATCTTCAAATCCAAGCTGTTTACGAACTTCAGAACCATCAGGTGTATCTGCAAAATGGTCGATATTAACACCGTTCGGATACAGCACTATTTTATCTTTGTCTATACCGCGTTCGGTAAGAATATCAATAGTACCCTGAGCTACAGCAACAAGCAGGTCTGCTTTGCGATAGAGAAACATCTCAATCATCTCAAGAGATTTAATAATAAATCTGTTTTTGATAGCACCAACTGCAACGATCTCTTCCGGCCAGACATCACGGATTTCAAATACAAATTTTGACCGTTTAATGCGACTTATGACATACCCGGCAATAGCTACAAAAAACTGGGGTGATGTTGCGATAACGATATCCGGTTTACCGACTTTTGATGTACCCAGAAATACAGAAGAAAACATAAAGGATAAATAATTTAGTATCCGTTTAATGAATCCTTTGTTTGGTGCTGCATAAAGCCAGGTACGAATGACTTTGAGTTTTTTAAACTTTGTAACAAGGCGTTTCATACCTTTGTATTGGTCGGGGATGATACCGGTCGGATGGTTCGGAAAACCTGTGAGTACGGTGACATCAGCTCCATTTTCCGCCCATCGGTTTGCCATTTCAGAAACTCTAAGAGCCGGGGCGTTTACTTCTGGAGGAAAGTAATGGGATATATAGAGAATTTTTAACGGGCGAGCCATACATCATCTCCTTTGGTCAGACTTTCCATAACGGCAAATGTAGCATCGAATGAATTCACAATTTGATTAAATGGGATCGGTGAATCTGATTTTGTATTTAATGATTCACAGAACGACTCCAGCATCTGAAAATGCCCTTTGTCCTGTGCGCGTTTTTTATCCAGTTTCATATTTTTATCATCAGCGATTGTCAGTGATTTGAAGTCATCCATAGTAATTGCGATACCTCCACCGAATATCTCCAGATATTCTTTTGAAACTGAGTTGTTGCCGGATGCGATATAGTTTATTGTGCCTACAGAACCGTTGTCAAACCGTAAAGTAATCTGAAGGTTATCGTCAGAACGGAAGCGATCATCAGGCATCGTCAATGATTCAGCGGATACTTTGACAATTTTGGAGTCTGTAACAAATGACAACAAGTCGATAAAATGGCAGACTTCACCAATTATTCTACCGCCCCCTGAATTCTCATCCTGGATCCATGTACCGGAAGGAATAAACCCGCCGTTAACTCGGTAATACATCGAAAGGGGATGTTTGACACCGTTGAGAGATTCTTTTATTTGAGTGACAACCGGGGCAAACCGTCTGTTGAAACCAACCATCAGACGGGTAGGGTTATCATTGTATCTATTGATAATAGTTTCAAGTTCATCCGTTGTCAGACAGATCGGTTTTTCGACAAAAACTGACTTCTTATTGTTAATTGCATCAAGAACAAGTTCGGCATGCTGATTATGTCGATTGGCAATAAAAATCGTTCCGATTTCTGAGTTTTGCATCATAGCATCAGCCGTAGATACAACTTTTTCAAAATTGAATCGTTCAGCTGAGGAGTCAGCAGAGATACCGGAACCGGACATAATAGCTTTGAAATTATATCCATTTACCTTTTTCATAGTAGGTATAAGTACTCCAGTTGCAAAGCCTCCGGAACCGATAAAGCCTATATTGGTTTCACAATTAGTAAGTGGAGTTGAAATTACAGAAGTTGTCGGTTCACTATATTCTGTTTTGCTGTCATACTTTAAAATAACACCGGTAAATGTTTCTTTGTTGTTACCGGATATCAGTTCATAAGCAGTCTCTGCTTCTGAGATATCAAAACGATGCGAGATAAGCTGTTTGATATTGATTTTACCGGTCGAAATCAGATTTAGGAAAGCTTCCATATTTCTGTTCTCTGTCCATCGCACATAGCTGAAGGGATAATCATTCCCGGCTTCTTCATAGTTATAATCATACCGACCAGGTCCGTATGAACGGGAAAGTTTCAATGAAAGTTCTTTATTGTAATATGTTTTTCTGGGAACATCCATTTTCACGGCACCAACTACAACAACGGTTCCTTTTTCACGGCAGAGTTCGCCGGCAAGTGTGACCGGACCGTTTGAGTCTGCGGCAGCTGTTATAATTGTCGCATCGACACCCCGACCGGACGTCAAATTATTTATCTTTGTTACGGTCGATGAATCAGAGAGCATTGTCTCATGAGCACCACATTGTTTTGCCTGGGAGAGTTTTTCATTGTCAATGTCAATACCGATAACTTTGCATCCTGAAGACTCTAAGAGCATACAGGTAATCTGACCGAGCAAACCAAGCCCAATTACAGCAACCGTTTCACCAAGGCGAACATCAGCGACACGAACACCTTGAAGGGCTATAGCACCAAGAGTAACAAATGATGCTTCCTCAAAGGAGACATTATCCGGTATTTTTACAGTAAGATTTGACGGGACAAAGATTGTTTCAGCGTGAGATGCATAACCAAATCCAGCACAGGCAACTCTTTGACCTACAGTAAAGCTATCAATGGAGTTATGAACTTCACGGATAACGCCGGCAGAGCTGTATCCCAGAGGCATTGGAGCTTTAAGTCTACCCATAACTTTATTATAAGTTGACTTCAGACCCTCGGTTTTCACTTTTTCTATGACCTGACGGACAGCATCGGGACGCTGTTTTGCTTTACCTACTAAAGATAACTGTGATAACTCAATCATGGAACGTTCTGTTCCAACAGAAATCAATGAGCATTTGTTATCAACAACAAGTCCGACAGATTTCATCTGCGGAGTCGGAATATCTTTCACCCGAACTGATTTTTCTCTGTCATATTGTAAAACCTGTTTCATTTATTAACTTCCTTTCTGAAATCAAACTCTTTTTCAAATGAATGAATATTAATAATTTTATTTTCATCCAAAGCCTGCTTAGTTTTTAAAACAAGCATCCCTGTATTCCAGATATATGTGATATTTTTATTTTTATTCTGAGGTTCATTTGAGATTACATTTTTTACTGCTGATACTATTGAGCTTTCATGACCATGATCACGGTAAAAATTCTTGTATAATTTTTTTCTATTTATAACTTCTACAGTCATCGTTTTAAAGTCATCCATTGTAATCAGACAGTTACCTTTATAACCTACGAATCTTTCTTTGACACCCTCAAATGTATGCCCTTTAGCAGCAAATGTAATAGAGGCGATTGTTCCATCATTAAATGTATATGTTACAGCAATGTTTACATCCGGAGTATCAAATCGGGTTGGTGTAATTTTGATTGGATAAGCATTTTCTTCCGGTACTAATCGAAGAATATGATCTGTCCAATGACAAACATTTCCCATTATACGGCCACCTTCACCGTCATTATGATACCAATGATCCGGTTCGAGATCATGTCCTCCTACAAACCAATTGTACATACCCGGGCCATCTTCATTGTTAAAACAATCCTGCATGAGAGCTCCAAAGCGGCTTGTTGGTCGATTAAATCCAAGGAAAACCTTTCCTTTTGAATTGCTCATAGCTTCCACTAAGCGTTTCAATTGGTCATCGTTAACGATGTGGGGTTTTTCTATATACACATGCTTATCTCTATTGAGAGCTTCAATAGCATATTCAGCATGAGATGAATGGTAGGAAGCTATATAGAGCATTTTAATTTTATCGTTATCTAATAATTCATTAACATTTGTAGTATACATAGGAATATTGTACTCTTGACTTAATGAAGCTGCCCTATGAATGTCAGTATCCATACATCCACCGATGACACGGCCTAAATTTTTTCTTAGGAAATAAGCTATTGTTGTATAGGCAAAATTACCTGAACCGATTAAGCCGACAAACTGTTTATCTGATAGATTTTTACTTTTATTCGGTAATGTTTCAAATCTCTTTTTAAGATGGAGTTGCCCTTTCATTTTCATCAAAGTTCGGGCAAATCCGAAAAGAGTAATATATCGTAAAACTTTTTTTATTTTAAATATTACCGGTTGTTTGAGATAATCCATTTTATATCCTTTAAATTGAATCTATTGTTTTTTGGTCTGTATGTAACATATCTGATGTTTTCTGTTTATATAGATTTATCAGTACTACTGAAAGTCCCATTAATAACACCAGATAAAACTGAATGCGATCACCTACAAATAATGATTGAAAATAAACCGCACAAAGAGCGGCAAAAATACCTATCAGTATAACTCTTTGAGGTGAGTCTTTTTCTAAGCTCTGAATTGATTTATAGAGAGAAATAAGGATAGTCAACATGAATGCAAGAAGAATAACAAACCCAAGCAATCCAAAATCAGCCAATGCTCCCCAGAGTATGCCATGAGAACTGTGTACCTGATCTGAACCGGTAGCCTCAGCTCCAAAAAGAGCAAATCTTCCGGCGCCAAGTCCAAGAAGAGGATGTTCTTTAAAACTATCCCATAAAACAAGAAAATATTGTGCACGTGGTCCAAACAGAATATTCTCCAGTTCAAATCGACCTTTTATAAGTTCAAACAGAGATTGTGAATTTCCAATAAAAAAGCCAAAGCTCGACAAGAGAACTACAATCAATGAAGTACCGACAGTTGCTAATGGAATATGGATAAATGCTGTTCGTGGTGCTAACCAGATAATCAAGATAAGCATAGCTATGGCAAATCCTCCCCATCCGGAACGGGAAAATGTCAACAGCATAGCCAGGATACCAATAATCGATGCGGTAGGGGTTGCCAAGAACCCAAACATCTTTTTAATCTCCTTAGATTTTGTAAACCAAAATGCGACAATAATTGGTAAGACTGAATTCAAATAATCGGCAAAATGTAATGATTCAATGAATGTTGTCCGAATAGAATAATCACTCACCCCGGCACTATACAGACGGACTTTTCCGTATTCGATAGTTGAAGAATTATCAATGAGCGGTATAGCCCAGGTAAAATCTATGAGAGGGAAATTAACGACATACAATACATACTGAGTAATACCAAGACACATTAAAAACAATCCAAAATACAAATGGATCTTTAATAAAGAGAATGCATCTTTTTCTTTTTGAACAAACTTAACAACAATAAAAAAGAGTAAAAAATGAAAAAGTAACAAGCCATACTGTAATATCGGTCGCATCCCACTGGCACGAAATCTCATATTTTCAGAGACAAACGTTGCAGCTGTCTCTTGTCCGAAAAAACCGTTTACAGTTGAAATAAGAGCAATAATCCAATACAAGATAATCAAGCGTCCGCCGATAATCGATGTATCTAATTTTGTCCCTTTCATAATTATTGATAAGATTATTATAACTAATACTAAGTATGCTAAGGTAATAGTAAACCCGATTTCCAATACGGCAAATGCTTCAAGCGGGATAAGTACTACAAGCAGTTTAAGATTACTGACCGTATCTCTACCCAGTAAGATAATCGATATACCAATAATCAATGGAAGCAGTCCTAATCCTATAAGCATTGTCGGGGACATGTTATTTTACAACCTCATCTTTTTCTTTAAATCGAAAACGGCTGACAACTGTATCAAGATCTTCCTTGATCGTATCTACAGATTCCCGTAATTCATTTTTTGTATTATCCGGGAAATACCAATTGTAAGCATTTTTTGCAACAATCATTCCGAGCGCAAAGAGAATCGAACCTATGACCGTAAAAAGCATGTACTTTGTACGCGGAGGTCCTGATTTCACAATCGGTATCTCAGCTGATTCAATTATTTTAATCGTAGGAGTTACTCTATTCATCTCAATTTCTGCCGCTATTATCAACTGTTTCATGCTATATACTAGCTTTGAGTAAAAGATGATCTGTTTTTCAAACTCTGCTACCTGTTGTCTGAGTACCGGATCGGTTGCTGTTAAATAGTTTTTATTCTTTGCTAAAAAAGATGATTGCTTATTTTCTATATTTATAAGTTTATCATTGAACAGACTTAATTGCTCTGAGTAAAATTCTCTATTTTGCGTTGCATCTTTTTTGTTTAACTCTGATTTGAATTTGTCTAATTCAGCAACTGCAGTATTAGCAATTTTAGCAGAAAGAATACGATCTTCTGTTTCTGCAGAAACAGAAATGATACCGTTCTTTTTATTTTCACTCATTGTCAGATGAGCCAGAAGATTATCTCTTGCATATTGTTTATTATCAATGTTAAACAACTCGTACAAATTTCCGTTATCAAATCTTTCGAGTTCTGTGTACGTTTTACTTAGTATGCTATCCGTAACTCTGTTTCTGGAAAAAAGACTAATCATCTTTTCTCCTTCGGAGTTCGCTGCCGGCATAAGTGATGATGAAAGCAATCCGGACGGTACTATTGAGGATGCAAGTTCAGCAAGGCGGTTTGAAGGGGAACTTGAATCGGGCATAATATATGCAGTTGCCTGATACCTATTCGGTACTAGCAAGACGATTAGAAGAGCTGCCAAAACGGAGATAGTCACAAAAAGATATATCTTTTGACGATAAATTCGGAAATCTTTCATGACCGCATCGAATAATTTGTACTCTTCTTTTTCTCTATATAGTGTAACTTTTTCCATATTTATACTCCGGCTAATGACTTGTTATCATCATATTTATATTCTTTGTTTAAAAGCTGACAGAAAAATGAAAGTATTTTTTCTGAGGATTTTTCCCAGGAATAATTCAATGACATATCAATTGATTTTTTCTTAAGTTGTTGTGACAATTCTGAATCTGATAAAACTTTTAAAATGAGTTGTGATAGATATTCAGAATTAGTTGGATTATAATATAGCGCGGTATGTCCGCTAACTTCCGGCATAACAGTTTTATTTGAACAAATTATCGGACATCCATTTGCCATCGCTTCAATCAAAATCACTGAACATGTTTCAAGCGAGGATGAGAAAATAAAAGCTGAGCAGTTTCGGTATAATACTGATAAGTCTTTTTCAGGTACATTTCCGATAAATCGTACTTTATTCTTATATCCGCATTCTTCGACTTTTTTTAGTATTTGAGTCTTATATTGATCATCATAAGGTGTTCCAGCTATAATCAAAGGAGGGAGGTTTTTGTTTTTCTCTAACGCTATGAGATAACCGTCAACCATCTCTTTCATTTTTTTATATTCAAAGATATGAGAGACTGACAATATATATTCACCTGCTATATCGTATATAGATAGTGTCTTTGAATCATCGACGAACTTAAACTGATCTTCCGGGCGGCCGTGATATGCGGTGATTGACTTATTTGAGTTTGTGTCATAAAATTGAGCAAAGTAGCGTTGGCAAAACCTGGATAAAAAGATTATCCCGTCAGATTTCTGTAAACTATTAATTACGACAGCACGAAGAATGTGTAATTTTACTTTTTGTGAAATTTTTTCTTTGGCTATATATCGTTTACTGAAAGGAGCAATATTATGAACCAATGATACAGTTGGACAATTTACTTTACTTCCTGAGAAATTACCGGGTACAAAAAACAGGTCCGGTTTGTGGGCTTCAACCAGTTTAGGTAATTCGAACTTACCCCAGAGAAATTGCGATATTTTTCCTTTTGATGGTTTTTTATAATAATGATATTCAAAATTCGTAGTATATTCATTGAACAACTCCTGTTGTCCTTCTCTACCTAATACTATAAATCTCCAACTCGGTTGAAGACGGGCAAACCATTTACATGTTTGATTAAAGTGTGTTAACCCACCACCTGGAGCGATATGATCAGCTTTTAAGACAATTTTCAAGAAAGCACCTCCTGTAAAACCGTCTCTACTTTTTTAAATCTGTTTTCCCAGGAATGCAGTGTGGAAATTTCGACAGACTTGGCTTTAATATTATCAAGCGATTGTTTGTCCATTGAAAGAAACTCATCAACCGCATCGATAAATTCATTGTAATTTTCTGCTACTTTTACAATGCCTTCAAATTTTCTTACTTCCGGCATTTCTGTGGAAACGACAGGAAGTCCGGCAGCAAGATATTCATATAGCTTCAGAGGTGAGCACCCTTCAGCGACTCCATCGACTTTGTACGGATTTAAGGCGATATCTGAGTGTGCAAGATAATTCGGGAGGTCATCATAATCTTTTCTACCCAGCAGATGAATATTTTTAAAATTGTTTAATCTTTTCGTTGATACCGAGACCGGACCGACAAAAAGTATCTGCCATTCAGGATGAGATTCTGCAAGGCAGGCGATCAGTTCCTGATCTACCCAATATTGGAGAGCACCGATAAAAAGTAATCTCGGTCTTTGAATCGACTTATATTCATCCGGTTCTGATAGTACTGAATTATATGCTTTCTTAAAATGAGCGATGTTTGCAGCATTGGATATTATATGAACATTATTATTTTCTTCAAGCATCTTTGGTTTCAGACTATCAGCGGTCACTATTACTGCTGAAGACTGTTTGAGGGTTTCTTTTTCCTGTTTGATGACGGTTTCTTTTTTAATTAGTCCTTTTGCTTCGGAGTAATCATCAACGCATTCATAGAGTACTTTTTTACTTTTAAGTTTTTTAACAAGCGGTTTGTTGAAATGCGTATACATCCAGAGGACCGGTTCTGTCATCTGATGTTTTATCATCTCTCTCTTAACAAAAAATGCTAAAATGACATTGTTAAATTTAGCTATTGACGGAAAAATCTGAAATGCCGGAAAAAGAATCGGTGGTGTATAAATATACAGGTTTTCTTCAACTTTTCTAAACCCGGTTAGAAAAAGAAAGATTCTTCTCCATTGAGTTTTAAACTGTAAAAAATAAGACACCCAGTGAAACTGAGTTTCTATATAAACAACCCGGTTTCCCTGTCTGGCGAATTGAAGAGAAAAGCGCTGTTTCCGTGTCCAAAGGTCAGCCCAGTTTTGAGTTGAAAAAGTTATAATCGTTTCTTTTTCGATACCGGTATGATCTTTGAGGTTGATTGCGATATGTTTTGGTATCGGCATTGGATCCGGAATGAAGAATTTTCTGATCTTTTCTAATAGTCTGATATTTTTCATAGTCATATTGTTTTCTATACTAAGGTTTCTTCAATTCGCTGTCTTTTTCTTTCAACTGTCACATTTTCTTTTTCAATAATTGTGACCAGTTTACAAGGAAGCTTCTGGGTTACTTTGGATGTTATCCGTTTTGCCGGGAGAGCTTTTCCGAAACGCGGGAAATACTCGGTGTCGTCAATACGAACCTCGGGGTTCTGATGTGATACAAAGTTTAAGGAAAGCGAATTATCTTCGTCAGCTGTTAATTTCAGGTTTGGTCCGTTCTTTGAGATTTCTGTAACCGGTGTAATAAATCTTGTTTCAAAAGTATGAACATCATTCTGGCTTCCGTCAAACTCATCGACAATTTTAATAATCGTACGTTTTAAATCTGTCCAAATAGTTCTCCGGTGAACAATGTTATCACCCAGTTTTGTATATCCTTTATGTGTGCCGCTTACTATAATTTTTTCTGTTGTATTGACCCAGAGATCGATTTCAGATTTGCAGTCATCCGGCATATAGAATATTTTTCTGTTATAATAATTGTTCTGTTCTTCTGAATCTATCTGTACTGTGTTATGATTTCTGACTGAACGGTTACTGTTTCGTTCATCGTAGTCCGACGTATAACAAAATGTACCGGGGTCGACAAAATAACGAATACTATCGATTTCAAGAGTAAACGAGAGATTATCGTTATGTTTATGCCCGGCAAGATGACGCTCTTTTATTTTCGAAGCTGAAAAAAGCAGGTGCATTCTATCATTTCTAATAATTCCATAACCACTCGATTTGAAAAAGGTTGATTTCAGTTTTTTCATGTCAACTGTGTCCAGGACAGCATCAATACCAAGATAAAAGAGTGATTCCTCGGAAACGTGAATATCTATAGGTAAAGGATGGCCGAACAATTTATTGCCGACTTCGATAATATGTGTATGTGATGCCGGGTCTTCATGAGATATTTTTACAATAAAGCCGTCATCGTTATCACCGACAAACGGGACGATGCCTGATTGGGGAGTTATTGATTCTGAGAATTTAATCATCTTTTCCAGACGGTTTTTGTAAAGTGACGAAAAAGAATAACCGTTTTTATCAGCAAGTATATATGCAGATAAAAATATTTCAGTTACCAGTCTATGGTATGATGTAGAACATTCATAATCAGCACCATCATCAAATACTTCTAATGAAATCTCTTCTTCGAGTCCATCTATTGCTATTTGACGCCATTGTTCGGCCCGGTCAAATTCCGGAAAGAGAAAACCGATATAAAGGAGTCCGATATAGTTTGAAACGAGATGATTGGTATTGGCACCTTTTTCAATTGTTTCCAAATTTTGTTCAATATGGAGACCGTGATAATAGAGAAGTTTAACCGTTTCAGCTACGAATGTATCGCTGAGATTATTATTGCCGGAAAAAAGATAAAGTCCCCAGATCAGATTGATTGCCCGAATAGCAACTTCCATTGAACAGGTCCAGTTTGGACCATAGTCTACCGGGTTGTTTTCTGTCCAGTCTGTGACTGTTGCAACAAATTCATCGAGATATGCTTTATTATCTGTATACCAGTATGCTTTACCGAGAGTGGTAAACTGTTGAAGTCGGGAGAGCTCCCAGACAATTTTGATATCAGAGCGGTCTTTTGGATTTACTAAATTTATTTTCGCATACGGGATTTTCGGCCAGGTATAACCGGATTTAAAATCGCGATGCCAGTTGATATTGTTACCTAAGTAAACTTCACCTGATCCAAGCATATCAAACTGGTGATTAATAATTTTATCAGCTTCGGTAACTGCCTGTTGAAATGAATCTGGATAATGATTTCTAATTACTTTTTTGTATTCCGGTAATTTGTCCAGTGTAAAAAAGAAGGCTGTTTTTTGTCTTTTGACAAAAAAATCAGCTTGTGGAATACGGCTATTGAAATGTTCTTTATAAAACGAATCTGTATCAGCGACTGAAATTGGTTTTGCAAATCTCTTCAATATTGCTGATATCTTCATTCGAATTTTTAGCAGGATAATGCGTATCATCAAATAGCCCTAGTTATTATTAATCTTATAATTTTCTTTGTGGTTCAGACTGTTTTTACGAAGTGTTTCTACGATTTTTTTAGGTGTTGATGCGATCTCGACCAGTGTCTGTCCGCTCGGGACAAATGCGAAAAATGATGATTTTTTCTTTTTGTTTGCTGAATATTTGATTCTGCTCATTTTGTCAACTCCCTTGACATTTTGACATTTTTTTTATCTTCCGATATTAGTCATATCAAAGGCTGTGCCAAATTGAAACAAAACACGTTATCGCCTGTAGTACAATAGCTTACGAATGCGAATGGAATATGGAGAGTGGTTGATTTTAAGGGAAAAAGGAAAAATATTCAAAGAAAGTGGAAATTATTACCGGATGTGGCAA
>QQUK01000235.1 GCA_008501655.1 Calditrichota bacterium | reverse complement strand
GATCATATCAAACGCCATTTGGTCTCTCCATTAAAATATAATTTTCGCGTTGCCTATTTCTTTCATTGGAACCGAAAATATTTCATCGGCATCTTTAAAGACAACAACATCATCTTCTACAGCAGAAATTTCCGCTGTCCGTTTCTTTTTTTTGTCGTCAGCAAAAGTCAGTTTGACATTTTCACCAACTCTGTATTTGAAGTCGTTTAAACTTACCAGAGGTCTATCAAGCCCCGGTGATGATACCTCAAGTAAATAACCATCTTCAAAGTAATCGGTAGTCTCTATCAGGTCGCCGACGAATCTTGAAATTCGAGCACACTCTTCCAAAGTCGTACCGTTTTCGGTATAAATAAACAGACGCAATGTCGTGTTTTTTTTATAAACCGACAAAGCGATGTCTGCAATCTCAACACCGATTTCTTTCAATGGTGCTGTCAAAAACTCAATTAATTCTTCTTTTAGTCCAGCTTTCATTTTGCACCATATACGTTAAAGAGTGGGTGTACACCCACTCAAGCTAATTAGAATAACAAAATACCGATTCAAAAGCAACTATTTTATTATCATTTAAGTGTTTGTACGACTTCCCGAACGTGTTCTACAATTTTGTCAACATCGACTTTGATAACCTCATCCGATGAGCGAAGTTTTACTTCTATCTTATTGTCATTAAGAGACTTCTCTCCTATGGTGATGCGTATTGGCATACCGATCAGGTCAGCATCATTAAACTTGACGCCTGCTCGTTCAGGACGGTCATCGATTAGGACATCAAATCCGGCTTCATTTAAGTCATTGTAAATTATCTCAGAAGCAGCCGCGATATTCTCTTTGTCCAGGTTAAGTGGTATTATTTCAACAAGATACGGAGCAATACCGACCGGCCAGATTATTCCATGATCATCAAAATACTTCTCTAACGCTGCCTGAGGGGTTCTGGTAATTCCGATACCGTAAGATCCCATAATAATCGGGTGCTCTTTGCCGTTGTCATCCAAGTACTTAGCATTTAATGCCTCTGAGTATTTAGTCCCAAGCATAAAAGTATTTCCGACTTCAATACCGCTTTTAGCTTCCATTGTTCCGTCACAATTGTGACAACCGTCACCATTTATCGCGGTTGTAATATCAACTACTTTATCAGCTTTGAAATCTCGTTCAAAGTTTACGTTGATGATATGTTTTTCGTCGGCATTAGCACCTACTACAAAATTCTTCATTTCGGCAACCAACGGGTCAACAACAATGGTCAAATCTTTGAGTCCGACAGGACCGGCAAAACCGACCGGTGCCTTGGTGAATTGCTCAACCTGTGCCGGTGTAGCAGATTCCAACTCAATCGCATTAACAGCATTTTTAAGCTTCGTTTCGTTAACCGAACGGTCGCCCCGAACTAAAGCTGCAACCGGTTTGTCATCAGCCATATATATCAATGTTTTGACAAGGCGGGTAGCATCGACTTTTAAGAATTCAGTAACTTCTTCAATAGATGCTGCATTCGGAGTCTCGACGACTTCATTCTCTTTCATTTCTGAATCGATTTCAGGTTTGTTCAGATCTTTGAAAACAGCTTTTTCTTCATTAGCCGCATATCTACAACTTGGACAATGCAAAATAGTCTCTTCCCCGCCGTTTGTATCGACTAAGAGCATAAACTCATGGGCAGTAGAACCGCCCATAGCACCGGAGTCGGATTCAACTTTCAGGACCTCAAGACCTGCTCGTTCAAATATTCTAAAATAAGCATCGACCATTTTTTGGTATGATTCTTTTTGTGATTCAACAGTTGCATCAAAAGAATATGCATCTTTCATGATAAACTCACGACCCCGCATAAGACCAAATCTTGGACGGATTTCATCGCGGAATTTAACCTGAATCTGATAGAGATTAAGGGGAAGCTGTCGGTAACTTTTAACTTCACCTGCAATAAGATTTGTAACTGTCTCTTCATGTGTACCGCAGAGAATCATCTCATGATCATGCCTATCTTTCATTTTCATCAGTTCTTTGCCTACGGTGTTATATCTTCCGGTTTTCTGCCAGACTTCAGCCGGGCAAAGGACAGACATAGTGATCTCAAGGCCACCGGCAGCATTCATCTCTTCACGGACTATTTTTGAAAATTTTTCGATGACCCGCTGCATTAAAGGGAGATAGAGATAGATGCCGGATGCAAGTTTTCGGATATAGCCGCCCCGAAGCAGAAGCTGATGTGAAACAAGCTCAGCATCGGATTGGTTTTCGCGTAATGTCGGTATGTATGTTTGTGACCATCTCATCAGTCTATTCCTTATAAATCAATAGGTTATAATCTATATCAGGCAGATAAAATAGCGAATTCCGTAAAGAATGCAACTTTTAATTCTCAAAGAGGATAATAATGGAAGTTTTTGTCTCAATAGGTGATTTTATGGTTGTAATCTGCTTTTAAGGTTATATATTCCGCCCGAATATAAAGGAGAATTATGAATTTTTTAGATGTCCCGGTCTACTTGCCGGTACTCATATTTTTTGCCCGGATTATTGATGTATCCATCGGAACTATCCGAATTATTGTAGTCGCAAAAGGGAAGAAATTTCTGGCATCAATTTTGGGCTTTACGGAAGTTTTTATATGGCTTGCAGCTATCAGTCAGATAATTCAAAACCTCTCCTCTATTGAAATGTATTTTGGCTACGCTGCCGGCTTTGGCGTTGGCACTTACGTCGGGATGTCTATTGAGCAGCGGTTGTCTATCGGTAACCTGATGGTCCGCATAATATCTCCCGGAAATGATAGATCGTTTTATGATTTCCTGATAAGCAAAGATTATTCTGTGACGTTCCTTGAAGGTGAAGGTACAACAGGTCCTGTATCTATTATGTTTACCGTTATCGGAAAGAAAAAACTGAAAAAGCTGATTCATACTATCAAAGATTATGACCCGAAAGCTTTTTATACAGTTGAGGATGTCCGTGTTGCTAAAAACGGTTATGCAGTTAACGCATTTGGAAGCCGAAGAGGACAGCTCCTCCAGCCATTTTACTGGTTTCGCAAAAGTAAATAATCTATTTTCAAATTTGAATTGATTTTTGACTCTGAACAGCTTACTATAAATACACTTTGCCCCCGTAGTACAACGGATAGTGCGTTGGCCTCCGAAGCCGGAAATTCAGGTTCGATTCCTGACGGGGGTATTTTTAAATCACAAAAGTAGCTAAAACCGCCACAACAATAATCGCAGCTGCGGTATACCCAGACTTCCTCCCATTCCCCACAACTAAAGCAAAGGCTGAATAAACCAAAGCAATCCCAAGCTTCGCCGTCCATTTGGCAAGTGGGTATATTGAATATGCATCCGCAAGCAGCACAAGTCCTGACAATGCTAACGAGACATAAATCAGCCACATCATCGGCTTTTTCGGTTTGTTTACTTTAACGGTCTTTGTTTCGTTCATGATACGACTCCAAAAAATCTTCGATTCCTTTTCGAATAGCTTTGGCAGCTTTTTTCCGGAAATCATCAGTCTTTAAAAGAGCTTCATGTTCCGGTATGATCATAAATGCATTTTCAATAAGCACCGCCGGGTATTGGGTCGGCCGGTTTACGGCAAGGTTCCCATGGTACAATCCATAGTCACCAAGCTTAAGCTCTTTCACAAGTTCCTTTTGAATCTTTTTGGCTAAATCAATCGAATGAGTATGGTAATAATAAGTCGACGAACCATGATTGACAAACGGATTCACTCCATCCGGTAGGGCATTATTATGTATAGAAACGAACAGATCGGCATTGGCAATCTTGGCAATACTTGGTCTTTCATACAAAGCAACCGGAGTTTCATTATCAGAACGGGTCATGATGACATTGACATGCTTTTTCTCAAGCTCTTTTTTGAGGGCTAATGATATTCCAATATTTGCCTCAGCTTCGGTATATCCGGTCGGGCCGATTGAACCGGGGTCAGGGAAATGTCCCGGATCTATGACAATCGTTTTATTCTCAAGAGATTTTACTTTGTACGGTGGACGTTTCAATTCAAGATAGAATGTATTCCCTTCGTAATATGTATCATATCCCCAGATATCTTTAGTCAGGTGGATGGTAAATTCGTATAGCTCTTCCTCAGGTTGATACCAGTCGGCGAAGTCAACCAGCTTATCGTTAAAGTCATAGCGAATCCAGTCTGTGTCGGTTGTGACACCGTAAAGTCTGACTTTAATCGTGCGTCGGTCGATTTCAACGATGTCGAACGGATGTTTCCCTGAGAGGGGGAATTCATACCGGACCGAGTTGGAATCTGATTTTTCTCTCACAACTGCGAGATAAGAGTGAGGTGGTAGAATCCCATCCGGCAATTTTTCAACTGAGTTTTTATGGATATATACTTTTTGAAACGGTGAAGGTTGACCGATATACCAATCCCCCTCAGAACCTGTAACAAGGACCTCAACACCTTCCGGTTGGAAGATCGAAAAATACCCTTTGCGGGGACCATGCCTGAGCGTTTGAACAGAATCTATAAATCTGACGGTAAACGGATAATCATCTGAGTTGATTGAAAGTTTATACGAACTCGAATGTTCACAAAAATCATCAGCGTACCGATTAAACTGATGCATCTTCAGAATCGACATCTTGCTGATTGTGCTGTCTTTGAGATATTCAAGAATTTTATCGCTGTCCGGATACCTGAGACTATAAATGAGTTCAATCGAATCAGCTTTGACATCGGAGGGAATATCATAAAAACCGGTGTAAATACCTTTTATCAGAAGAGAGTCAGGAACAGCTCCGACACCAAAGACAGATTCCCCCCAGTAAGGTTGTGAGCGGGGCGTTGTCTCCGCCATCGGGATTGAATCGGCAACTCCGGGGATGATGAAGTATGCTTCACATCCGGGAGTCCCCTGAAAAGCAACTTTCAGCCTGTCCCCTGTTTTGAGATAGAGGTCACCAGCTGGACGGTCAATCTCTTCTTCAATAGTAAGTGAGTCGAACGGGATTGGTGAGAGTGGTTCGGGGATCTGTATGGTGATGGTTTTTCGAGCAATTGAAACTCCCCTTATAAAGGTCTCACCTTCAGAAGATACAACAGGTTCAGGAGTATAATTGATATGAATATCAAAATTACCTGGAGTAACTGGTATATATGCTAGAAAACCACCGTCTTGATGTACAGGAAAAACTAACTGATTGACATATAATATACCATTATCTATTAACAAATCTTTTTCTATATATCCTAGTAGAAACATAGAATCAACAGTACGTACCAATTGGCTATCTTTTGGATAAATTACATTTATCTCGATATTAGGATTTACATATGGAGAAAATGGATTGGGATAATCCTCTTCTGCTTGAATTGAAGATGCTAATATTATTACAACAACTAAACTACTGACTAATATATTTTTCGATAACATCGCGCATTATTTTCGGGCCGCCGATGATCTCACGGTCGACCGCGATTGACTCCATGTCATAGGTTATTCCACGTGCTATATCCTCTTTCAACAAAAGCGGTGCATCCAGATCATAATAATCCGCTCTTGATGACATATACAGCGACTGTGCGATTCCGATTGATGACTCGACCATACAGCCAAGCATCACTTTTTTACCGTCTTCACGGGCAGCGTTGGCGATAGCGATTCCTTCAACTATGCCTCCGCATTTTTCCATCTTGATATTGACACCATCTATAAATTCCGAATATTTTTTATAATCTTCAAGAGAATTCAGACCTTCATCCATAATAAGACATGCGTCCGATTTTTTCCCTTTGATATGATTCCACTCGGAAACAAACTCAGCATCGGTCGGCTGTTCGATAATTTTGACACCTTTCTGGGAGAGATGAAAAACCATCTCTTCAGCTTTGGCACAGGTCCATCCACCGTTGGCATCAACACGGATTTCTTTCCCTTCAAGTTGATCAAGAATATCCAAAACCATGATATCCTCTTCATTCCCCATTTTGATTTTGATAATAGGATAGTCACAGTTTTTGATTTTCTCAAGCATCTCTTTCGGCTTTTCAATCCCGATTGTAATTGAGCTTTTGACCCCAACCGGAGTTCCGAGATTTAATATCTCCCAGGGGTACCGTTTGGATTCACCGGAAAGATAATTGACAATCATCCCGACAAGTGCCGACTTGGCAACTGGATTGATTTCAAAATTTGACACCGATTCCAGAGCTTCAAGGTCGATAGATTCAAATAATTTAATCTGCTCAATCCCTGATTGTAAATCCTGTTCGATTTCACCAAGATCCGGACCGTAATGCACAGACCCGGCAGCTTCACCGGTATATCTATTATTCAAAACTGTGATAACATTCGTTTTAACAGTTGTCTCCCCTTTGGAGACACGAAACACATTTTTAAGCGGTAAATTTACTTTGACGACATCTAAATGATTCATATTATTCTCCGCGCTTGTTGAAATGTTTCTTTCAAATCTTTCCGAAAATCTTTGTCTTTCGGGTCGAGTGAGTTTATGCGGACACCATTTCCGCCGACTGAACTATGTATCACTCTATTTTTGCCAATGGCAAATCCGACATGACGCTTAAAAAACAGCAAATCACCGGTTTGAATATCCTGTATTTCAATCATTCGACCGGCTTTTATCTGGTCTTTGGTATCTCTCGGAAATTCAACTCCAAATTGTCCGGCAATTGTCTGCACTAAACCGGAACAGTCAAATCCAAACGGGCTGATACCGCCCCAAAGATACGGTATATCCAAAAACCTCTTTGCTTCTGTAACAAATTTTCGATTCAGATTGTTCTTTGTACTTAGTATCGGTTTGGCTGAGCTTTTAGTTAAACAGAATCTCTCCATCGAGGGAGTTTTACATAAAATCTGATTATTTTGTACTCTTTCTTTATACAATTTTGTTCCATAAAGAATCATTTTCGGCAATTCATCATTTGGGGCATTATAAATTCTAGCAGTCTGAGAAAAAACGGTATATTTTCTCTTTTTCAAAAACTGATTAATTTCATTTTTAGAACAAATCGTAACAAACCGTTTGTCCATCCATCCGGTATAACCATCTTCTTTAATTATTCTCAGAAACGATGATCGTTCAGAGCTGATTCTCAATGTATCGCAAAAAAGAGCCTGATTTACCCGTTCCGAGTTGTATTTCGGGTGACTCCAGATATCGACAATATTCTTATGTACCCAACCATATTTCATACTTACATCTTAGAAAAGTCCTTTCACAGAATCAATTAAAATTATCTGATTACTATTGACTTAATTTTCATCTTTTGCTACTTTTTTCACATAAGAATTATTGATAAACATGAAAGATTAAAGTCATGAAACCGGAACTTTCAGAACATTTTGCCTCACGTAAACCATCAGCAATCCGCCTTGCCCAGATAGAGTTTCTAAAAAGAAAAGATAAGGTCAAAGATATCAATGTTGCCATCGGTAATGTCTCCCTTCCGATGCACCCGGCTATGCAGGAGCGGATGAACAACTTGTCAGCGTCAGGTTCTCCATTTGAACATGGGGTGGTTAAATACTCCACAACCCTCGGTTTCAAAGAGACTAACGATGCCTTTTTAAACATCATCGCATCAAGCGGATTTGACACATCCAGATTGCATTCACAGATTACAGACGGAGGTTCGCAGGCTATGGAACTGGTAATTGTCGGGGTCTGCGGTCAACCCGGAAAAAATGATTATCCTCTTTTATTGATTGATGCTGCATATACAAATTATAAATCACTTGCTGAAAGAGTCGGCCGAAAAACGGTTTCCGTCTCAAGGAAACTTTCTGATGATGGCAAGTTTACCCTTCCTGATGTTTCTGAAATCGAAGCTTTAATAGAAAAAGAAAAACCGCGTGCTCTGGTTGTGATTCCTTATGATAATCCTACCGGGCATTTTTATGATAAAAGCTCAATGATTGCTCTGGCAAAGCTATGTGTAAAACATAATATGTGGATGATTTCCGATGAAGCTTACCGTGAGTTATTTTACGTCGATGATTCAGTCGTTTCGATTTGGGGAATTACCGATAACGAAGTGTCCGGTATCGAAGGGCGCCGTATTTCAATCGAAACATCATCAAAAGTCTGGAACGCCTGTGGTCTCAGGATAGGTGCCTTGATTTCAGACAATCAGGAGTTTAATGCCCGCGCTGTTGCTGAAAACACAGCTAACCTTTGCCCTAACGTAATAGGTCAGTATATATTCGGATCGATTGCTCATATCTCTTCCAAAGACTTACAAAAATGGTACGAGAAGCAGCGAAATTATTACAAAAAGATGCTGGTGGATATGACAACTCAGGTAAAGTCATTGCTCCCTGAAGCAATCATCTCATCTCCCGATGCTTCAATCTATTCTGTAATAGATGTACGGAAGATTGTAGATGATTCATTTGATGCCAATGATTTTGTTCTCTATTGTGCCCGTGAAGGGAAAGTAACTGTTGATGGTGAAGACTTAACTCTTTTGGTCTCCCCTATGGCTGAATTTTATTCGATTAATGATTTAAGCAAAAACCCCGGCCGAACCCAGATGCGGATTGCTTATGTTGAGTCTCAGGAAAATATGGAAAAAGTACCACAGCTTTTTGCCTCACTTCTGGAGCAGTATCTTGCTAAAAAAGCAGTTACGACATAAGCTGTTGATAGAAATTATCAAGTTTTCGAATGAAATCTTTTGCAGACCGATTATTTAATATTGTCCGGTCTGCTCTTTTTTGTAATATCCTGTAAGGCAGCTGTCTTTTGGTGATCTGTTTGACTTGTTGCTCGGAATATCCCCGTTTTTTCATCCGTTTGATTCGGTCTTCCAAAGATGCATGTACCAATAGTGTAAAGTCGATTTTTTTATGCAGTCCCCAATAAATTAAAAGGGCAGCATCAATTACTATATTTCTGCTTTTAGCTCTTTTAATCTGAGTATTGATTTCTTTTAAAAGGTACGGATGGACAAGCTTGTTTAACTTCTCAGTTGATTGTTTATCTTTAAATGCAAGTTCAGCCAGTTTTTTTCGTCTGAGTTTGTAAGTCGGTGTTACAATCTCTTTACCGAATTCCGAAACAAGTTTTTTGAGGAGTGATTTATTTGATTCAACGACTTCTTTTCCGATTATATCAGCATCAACTAACAGAAAACCTTTTGATACAAAATAATCAGTTGCCGTTGATTTTCCAGAGCCTATAAGTCCTGTTATACCGATTATCATGTTTTTAAAGTAAAGTTGAATTAAGTATGGTGCAAGTTTTATAATTTGATAAACAAAAGCATTCTATAAAATGTCGGAGTATAAAGTTCTTCATAAAAATCTGAATCCCGTAATCCGATAACATGACCAATATATGCAATCTGTGTGGCGGGGTCATTAGAGTTTTCCGGGTAAAACTCCCTCTCTCCAAAATCGATATTATTTACAGTATGTCCCACCGCCAAATCGATGTAGTATGCAGAATAGAGATGAATGTTAAACCCGATTGTAACATTCAGTCCAATCCTCTGCTCGAACTCATTGTGAATCGGGTCATTGTAAGTATTGTATTCAAATCCATTCTCAACAAAAAATGAATTTAAATTTTTATAAAATGACCAGCGAATACCGGTCTCAAGGAAATAGTTGCGTATCAGAGCTGTTGGATACCCATTTTTTTTCTTGAATTCTGTATTATGATTGTAGCCAAATCCAACCTTCAGAGAAAGCACTTTTGTAAGTTCACTGTAAACCTTGAGATGTATTGTAGGTTTATGAGCAATAATACTCGTCTGGTCAATTCTGTTTGTTAGACCAAAGGCAATTGATACCGATGGCGAAAACATCGTATCAATTACCGGTTCCCAAGATGCCGAATCCGGTTCAGCTATCTGCCGATCAATTGCAGCTAATTGAGATGAAAAGAGAATCAGAGAAAGGAGAATATATAAATGTTTCATCTATTTAAATTTAAAATTGATCCCTAAATTAAATGAAGACGGATTAAAATACATATCATTGTAAGGAGGGTGATAAAATATATAAGGGTCATCTAAAGGTGGTATAAATGCAACACCATTAGGCGCATTATTGAAAATCTGCTGGAAACTGAATTCTAAGCCTATATTTTCAACAGCAAGGTACTCTATTCCAAAGACAATAAATATCCCGGTTCTGTTATTTTCCCTTTCACTTAAAAACCCATCGTATGAGATAAAAACAAATCCAAGTTCAGCAAACGGTGCAAGAGTTTTTACCTGGTTTTGAAAACGAAATCCAGACTCTAATCGAAATTCCTTAATATCTTCAAAGTTGTTATAATACTGAGAATTCCTTTTTGTAGATAAATTAACACCAACCCCAAATTTCATACCGACATATTTACTGAACATAGAATAAAATGTCGCTTTAAAAGTAGGTGAATGATTCAGAGATGACCTTTCATCAGAACGGTAACCACAGGCAATATTTAGTTGAGTGAAACTTTTAAACTCCCCTTCAGATGATAGCTTTTCTTTGTAAATAATTTCGGATGCTGAAAGAGCTTGAAATGTCAGAAAGAGACAAACCAAAAAGTAACAGATGATACTTTTCATCAGAACCTCCGCAATTATTTGGCTTCAAGCCAATTTTCTCCAAAGCCGATATCAACTTTGATAGGGACTGAAAACTTGGCAGCTTTTTCCATCCCTTCGATAACTATTTTTTTAATATCCTCTTTCTCTGAATTAATGACGTCAAAGATGAGCTCATCGTGCACTTGTAAAACCATTTTTGACTCGAATTTTTCAAGTTTTTTATGTATACGAATCATGGCAAGTTTGATTAAATCAGCAGCAGTACCCTGAATAGGGGTATTTATGGCTGTTCTTTCAGCAAACTGCCGGACATTATAGTTTTTAGCATTTATTTCAGGAATATTCCGGCGTCTTTTAAAATGTGTTTCGACATACCCTTTTTGACGGGCAAATTCTTTCATAGTATCCATATAATCTTTGATACCGGGATATCTCTCAAAATAAGTCTCTATAAATACTTTTGCCTCATCCATACTTAAATCAGACTGCTGAGAAAGACCAAAAGCTGAGACCCCATAAATAATTGAGAAGTTAGCTGTTTTAGCGGCTCGCCTCATATCAGACGTTACATCTTCTAATGTAACACCATACACTTCAGCAGCAGTTCGTTTATGGATATCCTCATTATTTTTAAACGCTTGCAGTAATGATTTATCCTGTGCATAATGAGCAAGAATCCGAAGCTCTATCTGTGAATAATCAGCCACTAATAAAGAATAGTTAGCATCTCTGGGAATAAACGCTTTACGGATTTCTCTCCCCTCTTCAGTTCGAATCGGGATATTTTGTAAATTCGGGTCAGTCGACGAAAGTCTCCCTGTTGCGGCAATCGTTTGATTAAAAGA
>QQUK01000381.1 GCA_008501655.1 Calditrichota bacterium | reverse complement strand
ATTCAATTGTTGTTAGAAATAGAAGCATTGGCTGTTCCTTTTGGAATTGCTGTAATGTTGTATCTTATGTTTGCTTATTTACTTCGCGTTGAAACTATATTAAAGGTGGTACATAAAAAATAATCGGGGCTTGACATGTTTAAAAAATATCCTGCATTGTTTCTTCTCATGTTTACCGTTGTTGGCATTCTGCTGAGTGATATTGTACGTGTAAATTCTTTCTATCTCCTGGTGGGGATATTAGTTTTTGGGCTAATTGCACTATTTCTGAGAGGGGGAAAGCGTAGAATTCTAATTCCTGTCTTTGTCGGCTTGATGTTTTTATTTTTTGCGGCCTTTCGTTTTGCCGTTACTACCTATGATTTTGGACAATCCCATATTTCAAATTTTGCTGATTCACAAACAAAATTTACAATCTATGGAAAGATTAATGATTGGGTTGATTTAAAAGATGAACGGACAGAGATGCGTCTTTCCGTCGATTCTCTAAAAGCTGACAGAGTATATTATGTCCATGGTAATCTGCTTATCCGGCTCAATGTCGAGACAACATCATTTCAAAGGAATGATAAGCTGATTTTAGAAGGTCGTATTTACCCGATAAAAAGCAGAACATTCTCAGCAGATTTTGATTATCATCGTTTTTTATCATATAAAGGAATCACCGGTGTAGTCTATCTGAACACAGATTTGCAGATATTACTGGATAAAGGAAACAGGTATTCTCTGTTTGTATTTACTGATAGAATACGAAATTGGATTCGGCAGACGTTTTATGATAATCTGGATGAAGAAGCTGCAGCGCTGGCTTCAGGATTTCTCATCGGAGAGACAAGGGATATTTCGCCTGAATTGTATCAACGGTTTAAAGATTCCGGGACATTGCATCTGCTTGCTGTATCCGGTTCAAATGTCGTTTTGGTAATCGGATTTTTTCTCTATCTGTTTCGACCATTCTCATTATCAAAAAGAAAAAGAACTATACTGCTTCTTGCAGTCCTTGTCATTTTTGTACTCCTCTCATACGAGGAGCCATCGGTAATCCGGGCATCGGTGATGGCCGGGCTGGTACTTTTAGCGGGGTTGTTTGAGCGAAGGTATGATCTCAATAACATCATAGCGCTTTCTGCACTTATTATACTTATAGCAGTTCCTTCTCAATTATTTAATATCGGATTTCAACTTTCATTTATCATTGCCTGGGGGTTGATAGTAACAATGCCGCAGATAGCAATTCTCTTTGATAGATATAAAAATAAAAACTGGTATCGATTTTTAGTTTTTCCTTTTCTTGTCTCGTTAGTTGCGCAGATATTTTCTACCGGTTTGATTGGACTTTATTTTGACCGGATTCCGGTTTTATCTCCGTTTGCAAATCTCATTATTGTTCCTTTGGTCTCAGTGGCGGTGATTGGAATACAGATTCTATTGGCGGCAAATTTTCTCCTCCCGATATTGGGTAAATTCATCGGTGCTCTATTAGTACCGGTTTTTAAAATAACAATCGGAGCAGTAAACCTTTTTGGAGGGGAAGGGATGTTGTTTTTTAACTCCGTAAACTGGCAGATCGGATATGTGGTGTTGTTTTATCTTCTTCTGTTTTATCTGAGTCTGAATTTACAAAATAAAAAAGCAAGAAGAGTGACGTTAATCGCTGCATCGTTTCTCACTATCATTGCTCAAGCTGATTCATTGTATTCGAAACATCAGGCATCGTCGGAAACATCGATTGAGGTTTTATCTATCCCGGGAGGATCTGTGACTATTTTTCAAAATTCAAATGAAAGCGCTGATATCGTAATTCATGGAATGTCTGCACGAAAGTACCCGGTAGATGAAAAAATACTTATACCGGAATTTGCCAGGCGTTCCATTAGAAAGATTGATAAAATATTTATACTGTCGGTAGAATATCATGCTATAGATGATGTGTTGAGACTTGCCAACAGATTTAAGGCTGAGGATATTTACTATAAGGCGGAGATAGAAAATCCTTTAACTGAAGTTTGTAAACAACATGGCTTAACGTTTCCCGGATTTGTGAGACTTATCCCAACGATGGATAGGAATAATGATGGTTTTATTTTTTTACATGGAGAGCTTTGTTTCAAGCTGAAACAAAATACTGTCAGATTTATCGATAGTTTAACATATAGCGATATTCTTCTCTTTTCAGAAGGATTAAATATAATTGTTTTTGATAAGGATACAGAAATCGAGCTCGATACAATACATTCATCCTCAAAAATCATTTGTATCTGTGCAAATTCTGAGCAGAAAACCGTACTGCAAACATTTAAGTCCAGTCTGAATACACATTTAGAGATATATCTGCTCCATGATTCCGAAATCCCAGTCTATAAATTTCCGCAATAAGTTCTGATTGGAGCATATTTTAGTCTATTTCCGATAAAGGAAAGCTGTTTGAATCCCGATATATTTAATGAAATACCTATGTATTAGGATGATAATGGAATACCTATATATCGAGGGTTACAAATGAGTTTAGCCGGAAATTTAAAAACAGTTTCGTTCCCGGACATATTGCAGCTTCTTGCCACCGGAAAAAAAACCGGAATTTTAGAGATAAAAACCTCTACAAGACAAAAAGAGGTTGCCTTTAAAAGCGGTAATATTATTTACGCATCATCAGTAAATTCATCTGAGGATTTGCTTGGGAATATGTTGTTACATCGTGGTCGCATTACAAAAGATGAATTGAACCGTGCTATTCAAATGCACAAACAGACCGGTCGTCAGCTGGGAACAACACTTATTGATATGAATCTTTTTGAAAAAGAAGAGATCGGTGAATGTCTTCGTTTGCAGATTGAAGAGATAGTATATAATCTTTTTTCCTGGCAGTCTGGTGATTTTTATTTCCATGAAAATGAAAAACCGAAAAAAGCACCGTTTCTGATAGAGTTAAATACTATGAATGTCATCATGGAAGGTACCCGCCGAATTGATGAATGGATAGAAATTCAAAAAGTGCTTCCGCCTGATGATGTTATGCTCGGATTGTCACCATCACCCAAAACCAAAAATGATGAAGTTCGTTTTTCCATGGAAGAATTCCGGGTTCTGGCACTTATCAACGGTGAGAGAACTCTTGCCGATTTGATGCATATTTCCCCGCTTGGTGAATTTGTAACATGCCGTGCCGTATATAAGCTTATCTTAAATAAACTTATTGAGGTGGTCGGGAAAAAAGAGAGTAAAGAAGAGATTAAGATTGATGAAGAAGAGATTATTTTAGGAATTATCTTTAAACTATATAATAATTGTTTCTATCGGATTCGTCAGGAAGTCGAATCTATCATGGGTGAAGATAATGCTTTGTTCAACAATTTCATTGCTCAATATAGGAATGGTATATTTACCTTTTTCCCGGGTGTCGATCCGAATTCAGACTTAGGACCCTCTGAAGAAAAATTCATCAATGCCGTTCACGCCTTACCTACTCAAAATCGCTATCATAAATTATTATCCGGACTCGAATATATGCTTTCCGAGCAGCTCGAATTTGTATTCCAGCTGTTAGGGGAAGGAATTTATAAACATGCTACCGGACGGGTTAAAAAAGAGATATCTGAACCGCTTGCTCTGAAACGTGAATTAGTCAAACGGTATTCGTTGGATGAAAATTTCTTTAAATCCCTGAAACGTGCAGATAAAGTCGTAAAAATGGTTAGAGGTTAAACATGAAGAAGATATTCGCTATCAACATTTTTATTTTATTGGCATCAGCTAATGTGTTTGCTGCCAATTTTGCTGTAATTACATCCCCACCTACGATTCTGAGTTTGGTGGTATTTTTAGTTGGAGTCGGTTGTCTGCTTGGTGCTTTAAAAGTCCTGTCCTTGGTCAAAGGCGGTCTTTTATCAAAAAGTTGGCAGATGTTTTTGTTTGGATTTATTGCTTTGATTGTCTCACAAGCAGCAAATTTGATGATTGATTTTGAATTATACCCGATTCCGACCTTTGTTGTCCCGGCACTTTTGACGATCGCAGTAGGGTTGTTTTTATATGGTGTCTTTGAGACAAAAAAGACACTTGAATAAGTTGAATAAAAGTTGACATAAGTTTATATAACTTATATATTTATAAATTGAAATAATATAAATTTATGCTAACGCTATAATTGAAAACGGATTATAAAGTTATATGACCAGTACAGCTGAAATAACCGAACGTATTAATAAGTGCAGAAAGATTCTGAGTGAAGATCCAAACTCTCAGATTTTTGCTGCATTAGCGGAAGCATTCCGTAAAAAAGGCGATCTGAATGAAGCATTTCGGGTTTGTCAGAGCGGATTGAAAATTCATCCTTCCTATGGTGCCGCACATATCGTCATGGCAAAAATAAACCTTGATAAAGGGTTGTATGACTGGGCTATGGTAGAAGCAAAAAAAGCTGCTGATATTGACGGTAAAACACGGACGGTTGAATTACTTCTTTCGGAGATTTATATCTACAAAGGTGAATTCAACGATGCGATTAAACTACTGACAAAACTACAGATGGATGACCCTGATAATTACCAGATAAATAAATTACTTGAGATAGCCAAGAAGATACCTGAAGAACAAAAATTGATTGCTAAAAATGACGGAGTTCCTTCTAAGCCATCAGATACCGGCAATGAAGAAACAGTCATGTATTCCAAAAAGGCTGAAGAGAAACCACCGGAACCTCCGAAACCTGCTGAAAGATTAACATCTTTAGATATTATCAGCCACGGTATAGCTATCCCGGGAGTTGATGGCGTTATTCAGGTGAATAGGGAAGGGCTTTCTCTTGAATCCGAATGGACTATGCAGATGGATGAAGCGCTTTGTGCTGCTACACTTGGAGACCTTTCACTTCTACTGACTCAGGAGCTTGTTGAAAGTTCATTTGGCAATTTTGAAACGGTACTTATTGAGTCTGCTGGATATACGTTTTATATCAAGCGGTTTACCGAGGGACTATTTATTTTTGTCGCATCAGAAAAGACAAATTTGGGTGGTTTACGTATGAAAATTGATAAATTACTGGATGCGTACAGTAATTAGAAGGATATATTTATGGATATTTCTGCGAAAATATTTAGACAGATTTTATTGTTTACTCTGATTTTGTTAATAATTCCGATGGTGCTTTTTCCGGAAAGATTAGGAACAAATCTATTGAGAGGAGCTCTGCATTATGTGTTGCTTGAGTTTGCTTTTTACGGTTTTGTTCTCTATTTCTTTGATCGGCAGACATCGTTGTTGAAATTATCTCAAAATGCAGGAGTATGTGTAGCATACCGGTTACTTGTCGGTGCTATATTAGGGTGTTTTATAACGATAGCCTATAATATGAATATTGTAGTTGCCATGACTCTGGGTATGTCAAGTTATGTCCCGGCTATCGTTTTACATATGGCAGCAACACCATTTATTCTCAGCACAATTTTGTTTAATAAAACAAAAAAGATAAAAAGTCAATCAACTCCGTCGCAGTCATATCAGACTCCGAAGAAAAAGGAAATGAAGCCGTCAGGTTTTACAGCTTCAAAACCGATAACTCCGAAAAAGCAGGAATCGGATACATTTGCTGAACAGTCATTTAATTTCAGTTCACGTAAATTGAGAGCTCAACAGGGACAGTCTGCTAAAACCAACGAAAACGGATTCCAGAATGCTATAAATTATATAGGTGAAAACGGCTCGGTACAAATGGCTGCTTTAGTTGATGCTGAAGGGCTTTTAATGGCTGGTTTTAACAGGGGTCAATATGAACCTGAAGATATTGCACCTTTTGCACTCCCGATTGTCGAAAAAAATGCCGATACATATAAGAGATTGAAATTAACAATTCCTGAAAAAACTGATCTTATGTTTGAAGATAAACGGATGATCATTGCATCCGAACAATATTACACTTTGATAGTTATTTCTGAAAGAACAATGGATGATGTTTTGAATATCAGAATCAATCAAGGTCTGGAGATGATAAGAATGTACACAGCAGAACGATACAGTGAAAAGCTTATCGGGAACGCGGAGAGAATATATGTATGATGTATTAAGTGAATTAAACAAAACAACCGGGATAACCGGTTCTATGGTTGTTGGGAATGACGGTATTGTGATTGCCGCTGACCTTGATGAATCATTTGAAGGTGAAACAATTGGTGCTTTAGCTGCATCAATAACTTCAAATATTCAAAAATCACTCGACAAACTTCAGTCGACACCTTTGAAGCAGGTAACGATTGAGGCGGACGAAGGCAAGTTGTTTTTCTCAGATGCCGAGTTAGGAATTCTGGTTGTAACAACGGAAAAAGCTGTTAACATCGGCTTGATTCGATTAGAAATTAAAAATGCTATTAGTAAACTGAAAGTTAATGCTTAAGACAGGACGATATTTATGGTTTCAATAAACTATTCATCACGAGAAGTTTGTTGTAAAATCGTGTACTATGGACCGGGACTCTCAGGTAAGACGACAAACTTACTGTATGTCCATTCCAAAGTACCGTCCGATACACGTGGTAAGATGATATCTCTGGCAACAGAGGCAGATAGAACACTCTATTTCGACTTTCTTCCAATCAATATCGGTACGATCAACGGTCTTGCAGCAAAATTTCAGCTTTATACCGTCCCGGGTCAGGTATACTATAATGCAACGAGAAAACTGGTGCTGCGCGGAGTCGATGGTGTCGTATTTGTTGCTGACAGTCAACCTGACAAAATGGATGAAAACATAGAGTCATTATCTAATCTGGAAGAGAACCTTGAGGAGTATGGATACGACTTAAATGAACTTCCCTTTGTGATTCAGTATAATAAATGTGATTTACCCGGAGTACTCTCTCCCGAAGAGATGAACCCGAGATTAAATCCGAGCAACAGACCATCTTATGTTGCATCTGCTACCGTCGGAAACGGTGTTTTTGATACGCTCAAAGGGATCATTAAATTAGTATTGGATAAAGCAAAAAATACTGCGGCATCACCGCAGAGACAGACTACAGTTGTAACAGAACAACCGCCTGAAGAACCGGTACAGCGGCAGTCTTCTGTTCCGGATACTCAACCGGTTGCTCAAGCGTCTGAGGCAGAAGAAGAACATCAGTCTACCGGACAAACTGCAACAGCGGTAGAGGATGCTCCGGCTGAGGAGAATTACCGTCCTTACCCGGGATCGATGTCACAAAAAATAAATGTATCAAAACCTACAGAAGTATCGAACCCAACCGGTTCGGAAACTTCTGATAATAATGCAGCCTTTAAAGAACCTACCTTCGCTGTGTCTGATTCTGGATCCGGTTCGCCAAAAATGGCGCCTTCAGTGAAAAAACGGAAAGAGAAAAAGCGCGGGTTCTTTAAAAGAATGTTTGGAATAAAATAGTCATCATGGAGGTCTAAATGGCTGACGATAGCTTAATTATTTATGAGGATGAGATTAGCAAGATTGATGCGTTAATCTCAAAAATGCTCAAGGGAGCCGAAGCAAAATGTGCTTTACTGGTAGACAAAGACGGACATTTAATAACCCGTCAGGGTTTTACTCACTCACTTGATACTACAGCACTTGCTGCTTTACTTGCCGGTTCTTTTGCGTCTACGAAAGAGATAGCAAAACTTGTCGGTGAACCGGAATTTTCAGTCCTGTTTCATCAGGGTAAAAAAGATCATATTCACATGACCTTAGTCGGTGAGAGATCTATTTTAGTTGTCATTTTTGATGACCGTACTACAATCGGTATGGTTCGTTTGTATGCCAAAGAAACATCGGTAGAACTTGGGAAAGTATTCGAAGATATACAAGCATCCCGGGATAACGGTGATACAAAAAGCGGCGGCGGTATAGACGGCGATTTTGCTTCACAAGCAGAAGATAAGATGGATGATATTTTTCAGGACTAAACAAAGTAACATGAAGGATGTAGAGTTATTCCATGGCAAGTGATCTTGGAACAATGCTGGTGCAAGCCGGCAAAATAACAGAAGAACAGGCATTAAAAGCAAAAGAAGCAGCTAAACAGAATAATCTGAATTTTGAATCTGCTTTGGTTTCTATCGGGGCTATTACCTCCGAAGAAGAAATTGCTACATTTGTCGGAAAAAATCTGAAAATCGGAACATTACGATTAGGTGATATTGAGTTAAATCCGAATGTCGTCAAATTGATTCCGTTAGATATTGCCCGCAAATTCAAAGTTATTGCCGTTACAAAGTTAAACAAGAATCTGCTTGTTGCGATCTCTGATCCGAATAACATTTATGTTTTAGATGCCATTAAATTTATAACAGGTTGTACGGTTCAGCCGGTGATCTCACCGGAGTCAGCTATTGAAAAAGCAATAGAGAATTATTACGTCGATTCCGGAGCTCTTTCTGAAATTGTAAAAGGTCTTGAGATGGATACCGATCTGGAAGTTGTCTCAGAGGAGGATGGTCCCTCTGAGTCAGACCTGCTTTCTCAGATTCAGGACAAACCGCTTGTTAAACTTGTAGATTCGATTATAGGTGATGCAATTCGTTTAGGAGCATCAGATATTCATTTTGAGATGTATGAAAAACGAATCCGTGTTCGATATCGTATTGATGGTGAACTCAGTGAACAGGCACCGCTTCCATATAAGTATCGTGCTGCTATCGTATCACGTATAAAAATCATGTCGGAACTGGATATCTCTGAACGAAGATTACCACAGGATGGACGTATAAAAATCAAAATCGGCGGACGTACCGTTGACCTCCGTGTATCGGTATTGCCGACTATTTTTGGTGAAAAAGTTGTTATGCGTATTTTGGATCCTCTGGCACTTATGGTTGATATGACCAAGCTTGGTTTCAGGGAAGAGGATTTGAAAAAGTTTGATGAAAAAATCCACCTGCCATTCGGAATTATTCTTGTAACCGGTCCGACCGGTTCAGGTAAAACGACAACTCTGTACTCGGCCTTGAAACAGATTAACACCATCGATGTAAATATTATGACTGCTGAAGACCCGGTTGAGTTTAACTTTGACGGTATCAATCAGGTTGCTGTTAAAACTGATATTGGAATGTCCTTTGCAGCAGCGCTTCGATCATTCCTGCGTCAGGATCCTGACATTATCATGGTCGGTGAGATACGTGACGGTGAAACGGCAGAGATTGCTATCCGGGCTGCACTAACCGGACACTTAGTCTTTTCAACCCTTCATACCAATGATGCTCCATCATCAATCAACCGTTTGATTGATATGGATGTACCTTTTTATCTTGTAGCTTCGGCAACAAAACTGATTATGGCTCAGCGTATGATGAAGAAAATCTGCCAGAATTGTAAGGAAGAGATAAATTTAACTGAGGAGCAGGTTAGAAATCTCAAGGTACCTAAAGACTCATTGAGAAATATCCGCGCCTTTAAAGGTGCCGGTTGCTCTGATTGTAATAATACCGGTAAAGCGGGTCGTACTGGTATTTATGAAGTTATGCCGATTTCTGCTGATATTGAAAGATTGATTCTTAAAAAAGCCTCAGATTCTGAGATCCGTGAATGTGCATTAGACCAGGGTATGTTCTCCCTGCGTATGTGCGCTGTAGAGAAGATGAAAGCGGGTATTGTTTCTTTAGATGAGGTAATCGCTACTACCTCTGTTTCGTCCTAAATTCCCCTCAAAATTGCTGTATTACAAGGCTTTATAATCAAAAATAGACCTCTTTTTGTTTCAAGATTTTCCTAAAAAATCCGATAATAAGAGTAAGTATAATATTGCTGCAAAGCTAAATCTAATTTGGAGATACAAATGGTATCCTTACGTGAATTGTTAGAACAGATGGTTAAAATGGGAGCGTCAGATTTACATTTGACTGTTGGTTCTCCTCCGGTTGTCCGGGTTGATGGTAAATTGCAGAGACTTAATTATGATTTGTTGACTTCAGAACAGACAAAAAAACTCTGTTATTCGATGTTAAATGAGAAACAGAAGTTGAAATTTGAACAGAATTCTGAACTTGATTTTTCATTCGGTATTGAATCGATGAGCCGTTTCAGATGCAATATGTTTATGCAGCGAGGTAATGTAGCCGTAGCACTGAGACAGATTCCTTATAAGGTTCAAACATTTGAAGAGCTTGGCTTGCCGAAAGTTATTGCAGATTTAGCAAAACTTCCCCGCGGATTAGTACTGGTAACCGGTCCGACCGGTTCAGGTAAATCAACCACCCTTGCCTCAGTTATTGATAAGATTAATAAAGAACGTCCGGTTCATATTATCACGGTTGAAGATCCGATTGAATATTTACATCGACATCAGACAGCTCTTATTAACCAGCGCGAAGTTTACTCGGATACAACATCATTTGCATCAGCGTTAAAGTACGCACTCCGTGAAGATCCTGATGTGGTTCTTATTGGTGAGATGCGTGATCTTGAAACAATCGAATCAGCTTTATCAATTTCAGAAACCGGTCACTTAGCATTTGCTACTTTACATACTAACTCAGCAGCAGAGTCAATCAACCGTATCATTGATGCATTCCCTACAAACCAGCAGTCTCAGGTTCGGGTGTCATTATCATTTGCACTGCAGGCAATCGTATCACAAACACTGATACCTAAAATTGGTGGTGGTCGTTGTATGGCAATGGAGATACTTGTTGTTACTCCTGCTATCAGAGCTTTGGTTCGTGATGATAAGGTTCATCAGATTTATTCGATGCTTCAGTCCGGCCAAAAATACGGTATGAAAACAATGAATCAATCTCTTGCTGAATTATATATGGGCGGCAAGATAACTATAAATGATGCAATGAACTATAGTCACAACGCACAGGAACTTGGTGAAATGCTTTCTAAAGAACAGAAACAGAAATCATCAGCTTACTAGTTTTTGGAAGATGAAAGGAAAACGCTGTGCCAGTATTTGAATATAAAGGAAAGACGCTCGCGGGAGCCGCAGTTTCAGGTGAACTGAAAGCGAACGATAAAGCGGATCTTGAGCGAATACTCCGGCAGAATAGAATAATTGTTAATTCAATTTCCAAAAAACCTGCCAATATTGAAATTAAATTCGGAACCGGGATTAAACGAGTTGAAGTATCCCGCTTTACTCGCCAGTTTGCAACAATGATTGGTGCCGGTCTCCCTATGGTCCAATGTCTTGATATTCTTGCAACGCAGATGGAAAATAAGGAACTAGCTAAAATCGTTTCTTCGGTAAAAGATTCCGTTCAGGGTGGTGCTACCTTGTCAGAGGCTTTAGCCCGCCATCCTAAGATTTTTGATACACTGTATACCAATATGGTAGAGGCAGGTGAGGTCGGTGGAGCACTTGATGCTATTTTGAACCGTCTTGCTGTATACCGTGAAAAAGCAGACCAGTTGATTCGTAAAGTTAAAGGTGCCATGGTTTATCCGGCTGTTATCGTAGTTGTTGCTGCCGGTGTTACTGTTGGTATGTTGGCATTT
>QQUK01000147.1 GCA_008501655.1 Calditrichota bacterium | reverse complement strand
CAGTCAACCTGCAGATTCAGTTGTTGCTACATTATTAGAGAAGAAAAGCATTTATAAAGTTGATTTGTCTTATATGCTTCCGAATGAAATCGAAATCAAAACAAACAATTACGAACCTGTCTGTTTTGGGTTGGATAGATTTTCCGGTACTATATACGGTATCACCGACGAAGGAAGAATTGTCTCTTTGAAAAATTGTACATACAACTGGGATAACCCTATTCTGACATCGATTTCTGTTCCCAAAGTTTATGGATTTGCAACTGATTTCAGGGTAAAAAACATTGTCAAAGAACTTCTGAAACTTCAGAAACAAAACCTCGATTTGTATAAATTGATTGATGAAATCGATTTTGGAAATTCTTATTTTCTGAAAGTTTCAATTGATGGATTGTCATACCGTTTAAAACTCCGTTCAGATAATTTTATCAACGATTTAAATAAATTTATTTCATTTGTTACAAAGTATAACCCTGACTTAACACAGGTAAAGCTTGTTGATTTGCGTTTTGATGAGATGATAATCTGCAATGAGGATAATTAATGGCAACTGAAAATATCATAGCTGCTTTGGATATTGGTACAACAAAGATAGTCTGTCTTGTTGCTGAGATGGATCAGGATGGTGGAATCTATATTATTGGTCATGGGATGACACAGTCCGAAGGGCTTCGACGCGGTATTGTTGTTGATATGGAAAAAACTATCAAGTCAATACGGAAAGCTGTTGATGATGCCCAGATGATTTCAGGAACAGAAATTGACCGGGTAACGGTCGGCATCGCAGGAGAACATATTCGGTCAATTAATTCCAATGGAGTGGTTGCTGTATCCAGATCTGATAATGAAATCTCCGGACTTGATGTGGAAAAAGCGATTTCTGCCGCAAAAGCGATAGCTATCCCTGTTGATAGAGATATTGTTCATGTTATCCCGCAGGAATATTCAGTTGATGATACTGAGGGAATAAAGGATCCGGTCGGGATGTCAGGCGTACGTCTTGAAGTTGAAGCACATATCGTAACAGCATCGATTACATCTGCAAAAAATATTATGCGAGCTTTGGAACGTTGTCAGCTTGGTGTTGACCATCTTGTTCTGGAGTCACTTGCTCTTTCAAAAGTTCTGTTGACTGAATCGGAACTCGATGACGGAATTATCTTAGTCGACTTAGGTGGAGATATAACAAATATATCTGTCTTTTATAACGGTGCGATACGGTTCACGTCGGTAGTCTCCCTCGGTGGAAAGAATGTAACCAATGATATCGCTATCGGTTTGCGGACCTCTGTCGACCAAGCTGAGGCTATCAAACTTGCCCATGGCGCGTCACTTGCCTCTCAGGTAGATGCTGAAGAGATGATTACTATTTCCGGGATTGCCGGAAAACCGAATAAAGAAATCTCCCGGAATGTTCTCGCATCAATTATTGAACCGAGAATGGAAGAGATATTTTCGCATGTATCCCGTGAGATACATAAAGCCGGCATCAGAGATATTCCAGCTGGAGGCATCATATTGACCGGTGGTGGTTCGCTGCTTCCGGGTGCTGCTGATTTAGCTGAACAGATTTTTGATATGCCGGTCAGAGTTGAAACGATAAAACATATTGATCATATACCGGATGAATTAAACTCAACCCGCTTTGCTACGCCGCATGGTCTTATTTGGTACGGCTTTCATAATGAACCGGTTAAAGGGACCAAAAGCGGTAATGTCAAAGGTTGGTTTAAATGGTTCGAAGAATGGATATCTAAACACTTTTAATAGTTCAGGAGGAACTGATATGAGTACAGAAAAACACAAATTTGATTTTGCCGAAGATTTTCTCGGTTATGCAAAAATCAAAGTCGTTGGTGTTGGCGGCGGCGGTGGTAACGCCCTCAACAGAATGATTGAAGCAAAGCTTAAAGGTGTAGAATTTGTAGCAACTAACACTGATGCGCAGGTTCTGGATCAGAACAGAGCAGAAACCAAAGTCCAAATCGGTGGTGAAATAACCGGAGGACTTGGTGCCGGAGCAAATCCGGAAGTCGGTAAAAAAGCTGTTGAAGAGAGTCGGAAGGAACTTTCTGAGGCTATCGGCGATCCGAATCTGGTCTTTATAACAGCCGGAATGGGTGGTGGTACCGGTACCGGTGCAGCACCTGCCGTTGCTGAGATTGCCAAAGCAGCCGGGGCTTTGACTGTTGCTATTGTTACAAAGCCGTTCCGGTTTGAAGGAAAAAAACGAATCGACCGGGCAAATGAAGGTTTGAACGACCTTCGGGCAAAAGTCGATACACTGATAACTATTCCTAATGAACGTCTTTTGGAAATAGTTGATAGAAAAACATCTCTGACTGATGCGTTTGCAACAGCAGACGAAGTTCTGTATCAAGCGACAAAAGGTATCTCAGATCTTATTACAATTCCCGGATTAATCAATTGTGACTTTGCTGATGTTCGGACGGTGATGCTTGAACGCGGTGATGCTATCATGGGTACCGGTTATGGTAAAGGTGAAGAAAAAGCTATTGACGCCGCACAGGCAGCTATTTCATCTCCGCTTCTTGAAAATATTTCTATCAGCGGTGCTAAAGGCGTACTGATAAATGTTACCGGTGGTGAAGATATGGCGCTCTTTGATGTCAACACAGCGACTTCATTGATTTATGAAGCAGCCGGTGATGATGCAAACATTATTTTTGGTGCTGTCATAGATCCTACCATGAATGACCAGATGCGTGTTACCGTGATAGCTACTGGATTTAACAATGATGATGAACCGGTTAAAGTCGTCGAAGAGAAAATTGAAGAACACAGACCTGCCCAGCCGATTTCTCTGTTTGATAATCAAATCATTACACCCCAGCCTAAACCTCAACCGGAAACACCAAAAGTCGCAGAACCGGAACCGATTCAGCAGAAGGAAGTCGTTCAGTCTTCGACAGAGAAACCGCTGTACCGTCATCCCTTTCAGCAATTTCATGCAAAGCAACCGCAAGAACAGGAAATTGTAAAACCGGATTTTGTTCAGGAAACTCCATTGTTACATGAAGATGAGATTGATGAGTATCAACAAGCTCTGGAGAATATGCAGCTGAATCAGGAAAAAATAAAAGCTAATCATGCTCCGGTAATTAATAGAGCAAAGGTTCATCTGGATCAGCAGTATTATAGTCAGGAACAGGAGAGTCAGTATGAAAATTCTAATGGAGGACGAAACCGTGTTCCGTTGTTTGATACAGATGATCTTTCAAAACCTGCATTCTTACGAAGAAAGAATGATGATTAAAAATTAGATTCAGTTCACTGAATCAAAAAACCACCACTTTACCATATACAAGCGTAAATTACGTTTGATTTGGTTCCTCCACTATGCCGTCGGTTAAACTACCCTATCGACGGCATTTTTTTATAGTGAGAATTATTTAAAAAGTAACAATTTCTGCGACTGATATCCTTTATCAGAATTTTACTTTGGTAAGTGCTTACGTATAGTATATTAATAATAGACTTATTATGGAAATATTTTGAGAACTGGAAAAATGAAACGAACTTGTAACTTATTGCTATTCATAGCTATATCGCATGTGGTCTCTTCTCCCGTGAGCATGACTGAGACATCCGGTGAACCATATCAGTGCATGCAGGAAGTCACGATTAGTGACTACGCCAACGCCAACGGCTTGGAAATTTCGCAAGTTGCATGTCCCAACGGACACTTTTGTGATGAACCGAACATTCGCGATCTTTATGGTTATGACTCAACAAATTCAATTACCTATATAAAATTATTTTTCACTATTGTCAGGGAGGATGATTCTACGAATCCGGCTATCACACCTCAGATACTCGACCAGCAGATGCAGCAGCTGAACGATGATTTTTTGCCGTATGGAATTCAATATGAATACAACTGGCGGTATTATGAATCGTCATACTTTAGAGTCTTTTCAGCACCATCATATTTTTCCTGCGATTCGATGCGTCAGGTGATGTATGTGTCACCGGAAACTCAATATAATGTTATTGCGACTCATTTAATCAATCCCGGTAATTCCTGGACAACAAATCCTACGCTTTTTGATCCGATGGGGTATAGGAGCGGTTCTATCATGTCAACAAATCCGCTTGGTGCTCAGTTTACCGGAGATTTATCCAGACATGTATTTTCTCATGAACTTGGACATGTTTTTGGGTTGATTCATACATACTGGGGATATAACGAACTTGCAAGCTGTATAAATATGTGTGCTGAAAATCTTGCTACCGGATCTTCTGATTTTGCCGGTGACCGTTGTTCTGATACTCCCCCGGAAAGGTGGTGGAGCGGTGAGACATTTGCCGGGGCCGGTCTTGATTCCTGTTCCGGTTTAGCCTGGCCGATATACCCGAATAAAAACCATATGAATATTTCTATATATGGTGCCAATAAATTATTCTCTCCCCAGCAAGTTTCAAGAATTTATTGTTATATGGAAGATTACTGGCAGCATATTATAGCCGGAGTACGAATGTCTGCAGATACAACCTTTGGGAAAGCTCCTTTTACAGTAAATTTCAGCGGATGGTCGGATAAAAATGTAAATTCCTGGTTCTGGGATTTTGGTGACGGTGATACATCTGTTGTTCAAAATCCCCAACATCAGTTTGATACACCGGGGGTATACACTATTGAAACAAATATTAATTCAAATGAGGGAGAGTATACTCAGATTAAAAACAGTTATATTCTTGTTCATGATGATACTGTAAAAACAATCGAACTGACTTCTTCTCCCGGAGATACAGTGTTACTTCCGATTTCTATGACAAATTTTATACCTGTAACAAAAATGACTATTCCGGTCACATTCACAGGAATAATGGCGCTTACCGTTCTTGATGTCAGTACAGAAGGTACAAGAGCGGAGACTTCAACTTCAACTATTGTAAATTATGACTCTTTTAATAAAAGGTATACTTTCATCTTAGAAACTCCTTTTGGTGAACCTGTTAATCCTGATACAGGGATTGTTGCCTATATGAAAATAATTGTACCAAGTGGTCCACCTGATTCATTATCTGTTTCGGTCAGCCCGTATTCATCTTATGATGTATTGAATGAATATTATGATAACGTATATACACCTGTAACATCTGGGTCATATCTCATCCGTTCGGGATGTTGTGAGAATATCAGGGGGAATATTGATGGTGATGCATTAGATCAGGTAGATATATCTGATTTAGTTTATTATGTCGACTATTCATTCGGTAGTCCGCAAGGTCCGGCACCTTCATGTTATGAAGAAGCGGATGTTGACAATAACGGTTCATTGGATATTGCGGATATCGTCTATCTGGTCAGTTATATGTTTTCGGGTGGACCGGTACCAATGAGTTGTTTTTAAATTTAGTTCTTGTTAACATTTTTAAAGCTGTTAATCACCTGCTTAACTGTTCCGTCTTTTTGTCCAATAGATACTTTGATTTCAAGAATACCGTCTTTTGTGAGATAAAAAGATAATCCATCAAACTTTATGGAATTCTTTCCGGAGCTAACGTATGGGAATTCCACAAATTTATCTTTTTCTTCCCAGCCGGTCATATCAGCATTAAAATGTTTGAGTTTCAAAGTATAAGCGGAATCTGTTTTTTCTATAAGCATAAACTCAAAGAATTTTACTTTGCCATCCATAATCTGTTTATATGTCCCTATCATAGTTCCGGCAGACATCGGCAGCCAGACTTCTTCACCTGTTCCACCAAAGGCATTACCAACCCAATGACCGGCAAGCCATTCGAGATCATTCTTTTCCGAAGCATGTACTGTGAAAGATAAACTGATAGATATAAATGCGAAAATGAAGTGTATTAAAATCGATTTCATAATAATTCCTTTTTACTTTGAGACGATTAAAAGGAGGATAGTCAGACATGAATTCGTAATTTTCTATAATTATTTTTTATAAATAGAACAGAGACTCACTTCGAGTGATAGGCTTCTGGTTAACGGATTATAAGCTATAAGTATTGGAATTGACCGATTGTTTTGAGGGATATTCAAAAGGTATGGATTTTTTAGTGATTCGTATAATGCTATGGTACAACAAGTTATGAAATAAAAGTCTCTTTGGAAGCTGATTTGCACATTATAATGTTACCTCCACTTAAAAGGAAGGAGGAGAGGTGATACAAAGAATATCCAGCCAGGTTTCTTATTATGGATTTGCAAGAAATATTCAGAATTCATTTGCGGGTATGTATTCATCTTTGGAAAAACTCAGCTCAGGTTTCTCAATCAACTCCGCCAAAGATGGTCCAGCATCATTGATTATATCGGAGCAGTTTCGTTCACAGATTTCATCGCTCAATCAGCAGATTGAGAATACGTCGATGTTAATCGGAAAATACAACACGGCATCATCATCACTAATGGAAGCACGTTCTCAATTGACCGAACTCCGTTCGCTTGCTGTCGGAGCATCAAATGAAGGAGTCAACGATGAGGCGATGCTTGGAGCATACGATACATCGGCAGATGCAATCGTAGATACATATAATACGTTCATATCTACTTCAGAATATAATGGTCAGCCGTTGTTTGATGGTTCCGAGTTTGCTTTGGCAGATTTGTCCGGAATTGAAGGTGTTGATTTATCTTCAGCTGAATCAGCCCAGGCCACGATTGAGACAATCGACGCAAAAATCGCGGAACTTGATTCAGCAATGGTTGATATCGGGGCAACCCAGAAAAATGATCTCGAAGCACAATTGAATTCAATGCGAATCAGGAGAGAAAATCTGACCGCTGCTGAGTCAGTTATTCGTTCGACTGATTATGTCTCTGAGTTTTCAAACTTTCTGGCGCATCAGATTAGAGCTAAAGCATCGATTGCTATGCTTGCCCATTTTAATGCAAGCCAGGAGATGATGCTTTCGATTTTTGATTAGATACAGTTTAGATCTCCCTCAAGCTATAGGATGGCAATTATGCGTTTGCCGCCGGGTCGGCTCCTCCCGGCGGTATTTATTTTGCAAACAGAAAAACCGTCCATTGGATTCAATGAACGGTTCAAATTTTTCTGATTACTCAGACGGATGTTAAGCGGTGGCAGTTTTTCTTGCGCGGGTGTTTTTGATAACTTTGCCTGCTTTAATACAGGAGGTACAAACGGTCATCCGTTTTGGTGTACCATGAACCAAGGCGCGTACTTTCTGCAAATTCGGTACAAATCGTCTTTTGGTAATATTATGGGCATGAGAAACATTGTTCCCGGAGGATGGTTTCTTGCCGCAGATTTCACATACTTTTGCCATTTAACTAAATAACTCCTTCTTTCAAAAGTCTCTTAATTTATAAATATTTACCAAAAAGGCAAGCAGAATATTGAATTTCTTATAAAATATTGGAAATAAAGGGGTTAGGCTGAAATCTCAATAATTGACATAATCTGTTGTTTAGCTTATAATTGTAGGAACAAACGAGGATAAATTTGTAAAAAGAGAAAGAAATAAAGGCTTTATGTTAGACATGAAATTTATCCGGGAGAATCCGGATTTGGTTAAAGCTGGGATTAAAAAGAAAAACGATTCCACCGATATAGATCAGCTGCTCAATCTTGATGAATCACGCCGTGAGGTCATCCGTACCGTTGAAGAACTCAAAGCAAAGCGAAATCAGGCTACCCAGGATATAGCACAAAAGAAAAAAGCGGGAGAAAAAGCTGATGATGCGATCGCTGCAATGCGTAAAGTAGGCCAGGAGATTTCTGAACTTGATAATAAGTTACGCGATATTGAAGCTGAAATGGAGAAGATAGCTCATTGGATTCCCAATCTGCCCCATGAATCGGTTCCAGTTGGCGGTGAAGAGGATATGGTTATCGTTCGGGAATGGGGTGAAATTCCGAAACCGTCATTTAAAGTGCTACCGCATTGGGAGATTGGGGAAAAATTAGGGATTCTTGATTTGGAAGCAGCAACTAAGATATCCGGATCCGGTTTTTATATGCTTCGGGGGCTTGGGGCAAAACTCCAGCGGGCGTTGATTGGTTATATGCTCGATTTGCATACAAAAGATAATTTTGAAGAGATAACGGCTCCTTATATCGTAACCGAAGAGACAATGTTCGGGACGGGGCAGCTTCCGAAGATGGAAGATGATATGTATAAAACCACCGAAGATGGGATGTATCTGATTCCGACTGCGGAAGTTTCTATAACCAATATTTACAAAAAAGATATTTTAGATTACAAAGATCTGCCAAAATATTTAGTCGGGTATTCTCCCTGTTTTCGTCGGGAAGCCGGTGCCGCCGGAAAAGATACCCGAGGGATGATACGGGTTCATCAGTTTGACAAAGTCGAGATGGTCAAGATTGTCGACCCGGAAAAATCATATGATGAACTTGAATCTTTGGTTGCGCAGGCTGAGAAAGTACTGCAGGGATTAAAGATTCCGTATCGGGTAGGAACTCTTGCCAGTGGAGATTTATCGTTCGCAGCAGCAAAATGCTATGATATAGAATTGTGGGCGGCTGGGGTTGAAAAATATCTTGAGATTTCATCGGTGTCAAACTTTGAATCATTTCAGGCTCGCCGGATGAACTGCCGGTATCGAGATGCAGAGAAAAAAGTGAATTTCCCACATACATTAAACGGCTCCGGTGTTGCTCTTGCAAGACTGATTCCGGCAATATTGGAAAACTATCAGAACGAAGACGGAACGGTTTCGATACCGGAAGTCCTCCGTCCTTATATGGGTGGCATTGAAAAAATTAGTTGATGGCAAATTCAGATTTTAAAAGAAAAAAGATAAACTCCCTCTATGTAGGCAAATCAACATTTTTTAAGATTTTCCTGTTGGCGGGAGTAGTGGTTATCTCCTTGCTTTTTATCTGGTATACATTCGATGTCATCGACATTCTGAAAGAAGATACCCGAACTCAGGTAGAAAAGTATGTCAAACTCTGGCAACTTGCTGCTAATGCGGATCTCTCTTCAACAGAACTTCAGTTTATATTTGATGAAGTCATTGTAAAGGCGTCATTTCCGATTATAGTTCTCGATGCTGAGCGGGTTCCCAAGCAACATCGGAATATTGATGACATCCCCAATAGTGAATATACTCCAGAGATGCTTGAACGGTTACAGGAAATATCAAACGAGATGGTCAGGTCTAATGGAGAGTTTCCGCTTGTTATTGCAACAGAGACTGATACTATCGTTAATTATTTCTGTTATGGTGACTCGGAGGCGATTAATGAATTAAAAGTTATGCCGTTTATCGAAATCGGAATAATCTTGATATTTATGATAGTGGCAATGGTCGGTTTTCAGAATATTCGCAAATCAGAAGAGCGTCTTATCTGGGTCGGAATGGCAAAAGAGACGGCTCATCAGCTTGGTACTCCTATATCATCTCTCATGGGTTGGCTTGAAGTTATTCAATCTGAAAAAGATTCGGGTTCCTTTAAGGGTGAGGAAGAGGAACTTATTGATGATACATTGACCAATATGAAAGTCGATGTTGTCCGTCTGCAGAAGGTTGCGAACCGTTTTGGAAAGATCGGTTCTATACCTGATTTAGAGATGATGTCACTTACGGCACTTGTGCAGGATGCTGTTGAATACTACAGAAGAAGACTGCCGTTTGAAGGCGGTGGTATCAAAATCGAATTTGAGAAAAAAGAGTTACCGCATCTTCTGATAAATCCGGAACTGTTTGGATGGGCTCTTGAGAATATGATTAAAAATGCTCTGCAGGCTGTTGATTCTAAAACCGGTCGTATTAAGATAGATGCTGAACTTTCCTCGAACGGCAAGTATGTCTCTTTACTCATTGCTGATAACGGAAAAGGGATATCAGCAACTGCTGCACGGAAAATTTTCAGAGCAGGATTCACAACAAAAAAACGGGGATGGGGTCTTGGATTAACTCTTGTAAAAAGAATCATCGAAGAATACCACGGTGGTAAGATATTTTTGAAAAAGTCAAAACCGGGCGAGTCTGTGTTTGAGATACAGCTTCCGGTAGAACAGATATAAGGATAGAAATGTCACAACAGAATGAAAAAAAAATTTTATGGGTGGATGATGAGATAGATTCATTAAAACCGCATCTTTTATTTCTCGAGAAGAAAGGATACAAAGTAGCCACTGCAATCTCCGGTGATGATGCGATTGCAATGGTTGCAAAAGAACCGTACGACTTGGTCCTTTTAGATGAGATGATGCCGGGGAAAGATGGATTAACGACTCTTGAGGAAATCAAAGAAATATCACCGCACCTGCCGGTTGTGATGGTAACTAAGTCTGAAGAGGAATCGTTGATGGAGGATGCAATCGGTCAGAAGATTGATGATTATCTGGTCAAGCCGGTGAATCCATCACAAATCCTTATGGTTATAAAAAGACTTCTGGATTCCAAAAAGATTATAAGTTCGACTTCAATGAAGCGGTATATAACTGACATAAATAAATTCAACCAGAAACTCTATGGTGCTATTGAAGCGAACGACTGGCTTGAAGCGGCGACAATATTAGCACAATGGTCTTTGGAAATGGATGAAAATCAGGATGTCGGTCTTGAGCAGACACTTGAAGGTACCCGTAAAGACTGGAATATCGAGTTTACTAAATATATTGAAAAGCATTACTCATCCTGGTTTAAAGATGATAACCGTCCGAAACTTTCAGTTGATGTAGTCAAAGACCATGTCACCCCGCATTTGAAGCAGGGAAAAAAAGTACTGTTTGTTGTTATCGACTGTATGCGTCTTGATCAATGGCTGCTGATTGAACCGATGATCGCCGAATTGTACAATATTCAGCGTCACACCTATTTTTCACTATTGCCATCAGCAACTCCGTTTGCAAGGAATGCAATTTTTTCAGGACTTTATCCTGATGAGATTCATAACGTCTACCCTGAGACATTCGATGAATCGGACGAAGGATCGTTGAACCGGTATGAAGATAAATTTATTGTTGATAATCTTGCCCGTAACGGAGTCAGATTAGATCGTCCGCCTAAGTATGTCAAGGTAAATGTAAATACTGAAGGTGAAACTCTATATAAAAAAGTCTCTGACCTCTTTGGAACACCGCTTGTTTCTATTGTATTTAACTTTTTGGATATTTTAGTACATGGCCGTTCTAATAATGTTATCTTAAAGGAGATAGCCGGAACCGAATCAGCATTCCGGGGATTGATGAAATCATGGTTTAATCATTCTTCACTTTTTTCGATACTGAAAGAGTTTGCTCAACAGGATTATACGGTAGTGATTACTTCGGACCATGGTTCGGTACTTTGTAAACGGGGAACAAAAGCTCACGGGAAGAAATCAACTTCCACCAATCTACGTTATAAATATGGTGATAATCTGAATTCTGATCCGAAAGATTCAATTTTAATAAAAAAACCGGAAGAATGGCGTTTACCCAAATTAGGTCTTGCGACAACCTATATTATAGCAAAAGAAGATTATTATTTTGTCTATCCGAA
>QQUK01000017.1 GCA_008501655.1 Calditrichota bacterium | reverse complement strand
TTGTTTTCAAATATGATTGATTCCGTCAATGATATTCAGTCCGACTCGTCACACTTGCAGGAAGCATTTATGAACGGGGAACCGGTTGAACTTCATGAGATGATGATCAAAGCACAGGAAGCCGGAATTGCGATGGATTTATTGTTGGAAGTTCGCAACAAATTTATCAGTGCATATAATGAAATAATGAGGATGCAAATATAAATGTTTGAAGAGCTATGGATGGCTCGCTAAATGAATAAATAGGACTTACTATATGAACGGAATTAAAGATTATTTTAAAGGTCTGATGGACTACACCAGCCGGATGACTGCAAGTCAGGTTATGATGCTTTTCGGTGTAGTTGCCGGTACCATTGTCGGAATCTTCTTCATCGTCGGATGGGTGAACAATATCAACTATGCACAGCTCTATTCGAACCTTGATGAAAATGAAGCCGGCGAAGTTGTCTCGTATCTTGCCGACAACAAAATCCCGTACAACATTACTAACGGAGGGAATACTATTGAAATTCCGTCCGACGAAGTTTACAAAACCCGAATAGCCCTCGCTTCACAGGGAATGCCCAGAAGCGGGAATATTGGTTATTCTGTGTTTGATCAGAATAATCTCGGGATGACTGACTTCCTGCAGAATCTGAATTTCAGAAGAGCTCTCGAAGGAGAACTTACGAAAACAATCATGCAGCTCAATGAAGTTCAGGCTGCCCGTGTTCATATAGTAATGCCGAAAGAACGTCTCTTTAAAAAAGATAAACAGGAAGCATCAGCTTCAGTCGTTTTGAAACTGAAAGGGGGCGGTCTGATGCTTTCCAAACAGCAGATAAACGGTATATCTCATTTGGTTGCTTCGTCAGTTGAAGGACTCAAACCGAGCAACATTGCAATTGTTGATTATGACGGTAATCTCCTGACATCAGGAATGGATAATGACCCGCTCGCAGGACTTTCATCATCGCAGCTTGAAGTCCGCAAACAGGTCGAATCATATCTTGAGGGGAAAGCTCAGTCGATGATGGATGATGTTTTAGGTATGGGCAGGTCAGTAATCAGAGTTACCGCGGATTTGAACTTCCAGCAGATAGAGCGTACATCGGAAACATATGATCCAAATGCACCTTCCGTACGTTCCGAAGAAAAGACTAAAACAAATTTAGCCTCACAGGAAAAAGCTCAGGAAGATAATGAATCGACTCAGGAAGACAACAGTGAAACAACTATTACAAATTACGAGCTTAATAAAACTGTTGAACATATTGTAAATGCAATCGGCTCAATCGATCGTATTTCGGTCGCTGTCATGGTAGACGGTATTTATACTCCGGCTGAAGGCGGGGGAAGTAATGCTGAAATGATCTATCAGCCGAGAAATCAGGAAGATTTAGATCGTTTGGCATCTATTGTAAAAAATGCTGTCGGATTTGACAACCAGAGAAATGACCAGATTGAAATGATAAATATCGCATTTGACCGGCAGAACCTACAAAATGATCAGGTCCTGTTGGATCAAATGTATCAACGGGAATTTTACATGGATATAGCCAAAAAAGTCGGATATTTCCTCCTCCTGGCATTCATGTTCCTCTACTTCAAGAAAAAATCTAAGAAACTGTTTGCAGCTCTCGGAAAAATTGCCCCTCCAAAACAAGTTGTACATCATGTTGAGTCGACAAAGAATAATACGACAGAAGAGGAAGAATTTGAAGAAGATGTCATTCCTGAAAAGCGGAAACCAAAACTTGTAGACAAAATGCAAAAAACCGCTAAAGAAGAACCTGAAGAGATAGCAAAAGTTATCAAAACGATGATGGTGGAATAAGATGAACTATGAAAATATGACACCACTCCAGAAAGCTGCTGTAGCACTGGTAGCATTTGGCTCAGAAGTTTCCGCACTTGTCTTAAAAGGACTTTCTGAAAAAGAACTTGAAGCTGTTACCGTACAGATTGCGAATCTTCGTGATGTCCCTGCGGATGTCGAAGAGAAAGTTATCGAAGAGTGCCACCAGATTTTTATGGCAAGACAATACATCTCTCAAGGTGGTATTGACTTTGCCCAGTCAATTCTGGAAAAAGCTGTTGGATCCGGTAAAGCAAAAGAGATCATGCATCGGTTGGAATCATCAATCAAGTCGACCGGTTTTTCACTCTTAAAAGATATTGACCCGAAGCAGCTAAGTTCATTCTTACAAAACGAACATCCCCAGACTATCGCTTTGATTCTCACGCAGCTCAATCCGCAGAACGCAGCCGGTGTGCTGTCGGAACTATCACCGGAGTTACAGGCTGAAGTATCTCTTCGTATTGCTGTAATGGAAAAAATTGCTCCGGAAATCTTAAAAGAGATTGAACAGACCCTTGAAGGACATTTCGAAGCTACCGCTGGTGGTGAAATGTCAGCTTCAGGTGGTGCTAAAGCTATTGCTGAAGTTTTAAATCTTATCGAACCATCAGCTGAAAAAAATATTTTGCAGTCGCTTGAAGCCGAAGACCCGGATCTGGCTGCTGAAATTAAGAATATGATGTTTATCTTTGATGACCTTACTCTTCTTGATGACCGTTCGATCCAGAGACTTCTTAAAGAGGTTGAGACAAAAGATATTGCTATTTCACTCAAAGCTACAATCGAAGAGGTCAAAAGCAAGATATTTGCCAATGTCTCCGAACGTGTTGCTGTCATGATTCAGGAAGAGATGGAGTTCATGGGACCGACAAGACTTTCCGATGTCGAAGCTGCTCAGAGCCGCATTGTCGAATCAGTCAGAAGACTTGAAGAGGAAGGCCAGATAATCATTTCCGGTCGCGGTGGAAAAGAGGAAATCATTGTCTAGGATATTACGCCATGTTATAGAAGCACCGAAGATTATTGTCGGTGAAAAACATCTTGATATTCATAAGGAAAAAGAAGCTCAGAATCATCTGATGAATATTTTTCCAACTGTGGCAGTTACGACCGATCCGAACGGAGCTAAATTTCTGCCAATCCAGGAAGTTTTTAAAATCGAGCAGATTTTCCAGGAAGAAAAAGTAAAATCCAATCAAGCCGGCTATCAGTCAGGTTTTGATGCCGGGATGAAAAAAGGACTCGAAGAAGCACAAAAAGTTCTCAAGCAGTTTGATACTGCTATAAATGATATTGTCTCTTTGCGTGAAGCTGTTTTTGAGGAGGCAAGAAAAGAGATACTTCATTTGGTAACCAAAATCAGTGAAAAAGTAACATTCGGTGCTATACAAGCTGATCCGGAAATAACATTAAAAATAATCAGCGGCGTCATTGATACACTGATTGACCGCTCGCAGTTAAAAATAAAGGTAAATCCACAGCATCTACCTATAGTTGAACAGAATATTGATAGTTTCCTAAGTGAATCAACAGCAATCAAAGATATCGTGATTGAAGCTGACCCGCGCGTAAAATTTGGCGGCTGCTTCATCGAAACTCCTACAGGTGATATCGATGCCAGACTTGATTCTCAATTTGAAGTTATTAAAGACCTTCTGGAGTCAGACGGGGGAGAGCAGTGAGTTTAGTTGCTTACAGTTCCTATGCTGAAAAAATTGACAATATTACAACCATTAAACATTTTGGAAAAGTAACGCAGGTTGTTGGTCTTGTTATTGAATCAGCCGGTCCGGCTATTTCCATTGGCAGATTATGTAACATTGAAAACAGGGAAAACGGTCAGAAAGTCAAAGCTGAAGTCGTTGGATTTCGCGATGACCGTCTTCTGTTGATGCCTCTTGGGGAAATTAATGGAATAACCCCGGGTGCGATTGTTACGTCAACGTCAGAACAATTACGTGTGCCCGTAGGGAATGAACTTATCGGCCGGGTAATCGGTGGATTAGGAAAACCTATCGACAATAAAGGTCCGATTCGAACTACGACTGCCCGACCTCTCAATTCCGAACCTATTCCAGCCTTGGAACGTACCCGAATTTCAGAACCACTTGAAACCGGAATCAAAGTTATCGATTTGATGACCACCGTTGGAAAAGGTCAGCGTATGGGGATTTTTGCAGGTTCCGGAGTAGGAAAATCCGTTATGATGGGAATGATTGCCCGTGGCTCATCAGCAGATATCAATGTCGTCGGTTTAATCGGGGAACGTGGCCGTGAAGTACGTGAGTTTATAGAAAAAGATTTAGGTCCCGAAGGGATGAAAAATACAATCGTAGTTGCCGTTACTTCTGACCAACCGGCACTGATAAGAATCAAAGGTGCCATGCTTGCTACAACCATCGCAGAATACTTCCGCGATCAGGGGAAGGACGTCATGCTGATGGTTGATTCTTTGACCCGAATAGCGATGGCTCAAAGAGAAATCGGAATAACAGTCGGTGAACCACCGACTCAAAAAGGGTATACACCTTCAGTTTTTGCAATGCTTCCGAAACTTCTCGAACGTGCCGGGCATAAAGGTTCCGGTTCTATTACCGGAATGTATTCGGTGCTGGTCGAAGGTGATGATTTTAACGAACCGGTATCAGATGCTGTCCGTTCAATTCTCGACGGCCATGTAGCCCTTTCCAGAAAACTCGCCTCAATGAATCAATATCCGGCTGTTGACCCTCTTGATTCCATCAGTAGGCTGATGATTGAAGTAAGTACGGATGAACAGTTCAAACTTGCCTCGAGAGTGCGCGAAATTTATTCAGTTTACCGGGATGCAGAAGACTTGATAAACATTGGTGCATATGTCAAAGGAAGCAATCCTAAGATTGATTACGCAATATCAAAAATAGATGCATTAAACAATTTCTTCCGGCAAGGTATTAATGAAAAAATTGAAAATGCTGAAGCATATGCTCAGTTAAATCAGATTTTAGACGGTGGCAAAAATGAAAAAGTTTAAATACAGAATGGAACCTCTTTTGAAGATGAAAGAACATCAGGAAAAAGAGAAACAGAAATTGCTTGCTGCTATTCAGAAAAAACGGATGCGTCAGGAATCAGAGATAAGCGAGATTCAAAACAAACAGAACGATGTTGTTGAGCATAAAAAGAATAAAACAGATAATTCATTTACTGTTGCAGAAATGCTTGTTTGCTCCCGGTATCTTTATAAATTAAAAAAAGACCAGCTGGTAAATACCGAATTATTGAAAGCTATCGGGAAAGATGAAGAAGAGAAACGGAAACAGCTGTTACATGCAGCTCAAGAGCGGAAAAAATACGAAAAGCTCAAAGAGAAGCAACAGGCAAAGTTCTACGACGAAGTCAAGTCACTTGATGAAAAAGAGTCAGACGAGACAGCTCTTAACATATTCAGATTAAACAAAAAACGTTCCTGAATTCTTATGGACAGGAAGGTGGGGGCGGACCACTGTTGAATGAGTACTGGACGAGGAATACCAGGTCAGATATGTCGGTAATCTCATCAGCGGAACCATCAACATTGCCTTCAAACGGACAGGCTGGAGTCGGACCCAGGTTAAACATGAAGTTCACCAGATAAACGATATCCGAAATATCGACAATATCATCAGGGGAATTATCAACATTACCACGATCACCTAAACAACAGCTACCGGATAGAATTGTTATACCTCCTGATAAGATATATGGGGAGAAAGCATTTGAATTTTCATCAGAAAATGCCGTTGAAAACTCCCGGTCTGATACTAATAAAGTCGCAGTATCAACTACTATCGTCTGAGGTGTGGTTATATTTGGAATAAATGAAAAGTATACGGTTCCAAGAAGTCCACTTCCGCTGGACATCAAACCTTCATCCAATGCATAGGAATAGACAGTTACTGTATTCGTTGTCAGTTGGTCAGCGCCTTTGAGAGAATAAGGCTCCAGACGGCTGCCTACAAATGAAAATGAGTCAATCATGATATCCGGTGAATTATAAGCAAGTGTGATTTCTATTCCGGCAAGGGATTCATCATTGTAGAAATAAACCGGTACAGAACCGCTGTTAGTGGAATAGGTAGTGGCTGAGGAGATAATAACAGAATCTCTGATAGATGGATCAACACCGGTTGGCTGACTTTTAGCGGTAAATGCAGCTAATACTAAAATAGCTATAAGTAAAGAGAGTATTTTCACGTTTATTCGCATATCTTTTCCTTTATCCTTTAGGATATCTCTAAAAGCAAATTCAGTGCTAAAATTTGATTTTTCTTCTGTTAATTTTACTTTTACTTATCAATTTTATCGATACACGTAAGTACTTGATATGAAGTTAATTTGTACGGCAAAAATATAGGGGGAAAGTGACTTTTTCGCAACTATTTTTTTGGAGAGATTTAGATTGTGCAAACTATTTCATAAATACTGATTATTCTGTCAAAAATCAGATAATTAACTTTTTTAAAAATATACCGATAAGTTCATTATGGATAAGAAAAAAACACTAATAAAAAAGGCGGAACGCTGCCTGTATCTCAAAGTCTGCTATCTGGCAGACGAACTCAAATGTTTTGGCTACAAAACAGATTGTCCCCTATACATGAAATCGAATAATGAAGAGTGTTCTGAAGCTGCATTTAACGAATCAATGGATAAGTTGATCAACAAGACTATGCAGAAGCATCATAACAACCCGATGAAACCGGTCAAAAAAGAAAAGATTTCCTGATATACCCGGAATTACCTTCCGACTTTTTAAGATTATCGATTAAACAGAAAAGTATAAGTCTAAGACTAGTAGTCTTTTAGCTGTGTGAATCATGTTTGGCACACGCTCTGCTTAAGTAGAAAGTGGAGAAAAATATGATTAAAGGACTATACAAATCAGCATCCGCAATGATCCCGCGAATTAAGAAGCAGGAGATATCTTCAAACAATATCGCCAATGCTTCAACACCGGGATTTAAAAAGGATGCGCTATTTACAAAAGAATTATCCAGGGCAGAACTCAAAGTTATGCCGAAACGGAACGACTGGGAACAGCCGATGGTCGACAATGTCTATACATCGTTTGTCCCGGGAGTGTTTGATAAAACCGGAAACCCGCTTGATCTCGCAATTGATGGTGACGGCTTTTTTCTATTGCAGCTTGATGACGGCAATAGAGCATTGACAAGAAATGGAGCATTTTCGGTCAATACCAGCGGTCAGCTTGAATTTCCGGGTGGCGCACTGGTGCTCGGTAACGGCGGACCTATTGAGATAGGTTCCGGTCAGGTTGAAATTTCTGCAACCGGTATCGTTTCAGCAAACGGTTCTAACGTCGGGCAGATTACACCGGTCACTGTCGCCAATCTTGATGAACTCGAAAAACTTGGAAACTCGATGTTTCTTCTGCCTGAAGGTATCGAGACAACTGATGTTGATAAATCTACAATTCAACAGGGGTATCTCGAAGCTTCCAACGTCGACATCGTCAGGGAGATGATTGAGATGATTATCTCATTCAGAAATTTCGAAGCAGATTCAAAATCAATACAGGTTCAGGATAATTCACTCGAGCAGCTCTTTAGTAGAGTTGGCGGAAGAAGATAGAAAAATATAATTGGATACCATAGGAGGTAGAAAAAATGATTAAAGCAATGCGAACAGCAGCAACCGGGATGATGGCACAACAGATGAATGTTGATAATATTGCCAATAACCTTGCCAATGTTAACACGACCGGATTTAAAAAGAGTAAAGTAGAATTTCAAGATGTTCTCTATCAAAATATTAAAAGAGCTGGTACAGCCACAGCTGTAGGTTCAATTATTCCCGCAGAACTCTCCGTCGGTTACGGTACAAAAGCTGTTGCGACAAACAGACAATTTACTACCGGTGATTTACAGATGACCGGTAATCCCCTCGATATGGCAATTTCAGGAGACGGTTTTTTCCAGATTCAGCATCCAGATGGCTCCACCGTATATACCCGTGATGGTGCCTTGAAAATTACCGGTGACGGTTCTATTGTCACATCAGAAGGGTATAGACTCCTGCCGGAAATCACAATCCCTGAAGATGCAACCTCTGTTGCTATCGGTACCGATGGTTCTGTGCAGGTACTTCAGGTCGGTTCCGATATTCCGACAGATGTCGGACAAATCGAACTTGCCCGTTTTATAAACCCTTCAGGACTCGAAGCTATAGGTCGGAATCTCCTGATTCAAACAGGTGCATCCGGTGACCCGATTGTTGATGTCCCGACCCAAAGCGGACTTGGCGGAGTAGACCAGGGATACCTGGAAATGTCCAATGTCAAAGTTGTCGATGAAATGGTTAACATGATTGTTGCCCAGCGTGCTTATGAAATGAATTCAAAAGCGATTACAACTTCTGATGATATGGCCCAAATCGCAAATAATCTCAAGAGATAAAGAATGAAAAAATTATTGTTGTTGATATTCTTTTTAGCATTCGGACTTCTCTCATCTGTTTATGCAAAACCGGTGGGAGAAGTGATTACAGCAATTATGTTCGACGAATATGGATTGTCACATGATTCATATGAAATTGAAATTCTCTCTCATAGACTTCCCGTCGATGATGTCATTCCGGAAAGAGTGCACATAAAACCGATTACCCAGAAAGAACCGCTCGGATTGTTTACAATCATCGTTCAGGTAGACGATGCATCCGGGGAAGTGCAATACGCCTCTCAGACGAGAATGCGTATTAAAAAATTTGAAGAAGTTCTGGTCGTGAACTCAAGATGTTCCCGGCATGAAGTTTTGTCGGAAGAGCAGGTGACAATCGAACGAAGAGAAGTTTCGGACTTAAGAGAGCGGGCGTATAAATCTTTTGATGAGTTAAATGGATTGCAAGTGAAAAGCATCATCAAAAAAGATGCGATTCTTACCGAAAGAATGTTTAATCGGATACCTGATATCAAATCAGGAAATGAAACAACGATAATTTATTCCGATGCCGGATTTAAAATTACTGCTGAAGGCGTAGCCCTGCAGACCGGCTCAACGGGTGATTATATCAAAGTAAAAAATAAAACAAGTAACAAAATTATTGTAGCACGAATAGTAGATGAAAATTTTGTCGCTGTTGATCCATAGGATTGGATAGGAGTTAAACATGAAGTTATTTAAATTTACAATGATTTTAGTCATGCTGCTTTTATTGCCGTTTACAATCAAAGTATTCGGCGCTAATGATTTTGGGCAGTCTGTCTCGCTGTTTACAGATATCAAGGCGAACAAAGTCGGTGATATTCTGACAGTACTTATATATGAACAAAGTTCAGCTTCTCAAAAAGCTGAATCAAAATCTGATAAATCAACCTCATCATCAGTCTCCGGTGGTCCGGGTATCGGTACCCTCAGTTTTATTCCGATATTCGGAGCCGAAGGTGAAAATTCCACTACTTATGACGGCAAAGGTGAATCTATCCGAAACGGTTCGCTTCGTGGCAAAATGTCAGTTACTGTTGTCGGCGTAAAAAGCAATGGTGATCTGATTATTGAAGGTTCCCGTACTATCGGGCTTTCAAGCGATCGCGAGACCATGAATCTCACCGGTGTTGTCAGACAAAAAGATATTTCATCAGATAATACGATAGATTCTTACCTGATAGCTGATGCAGAAATTTCATACACCGGTAAAGGCTCTATAAATACCGGGTCACGTCCGGGCTTTTTTACCCGCGTGCTTAACTGGATATTTTAGAGGTTATCATGATTGAAACAATTCAGACAAAATTTATTGTTCCGGTAGGAATGCTTGCAGTTATCATTCTGCTTGGCATTATCGCACCGGATATAAATGCAAATAAAGTCCGCATTAAAGATATTTGTGATTTCCAGAATAAGGAAGAAGCGGATTTAGTCGGATACGGTTTGATTATCGGTCTTGATGGATCCGGTGATGGAAACGGCACCCAGTTTACCACTCAGTCATTAACAAATATGATGGAGCGAATGGGACTGACCGTTGATCCTAAAAAAGTAAAAGTAAAAAATGTCGCCGCTGTCCTTGTCACGGCAAAACTAAGCTCTTTTAACAAAGACGGTTCGTATGTGGATGTGACAGTATCCTCAGTTGGTGATGCCTCTTCATTGCAGGGCGGTACTCTGCTTATGACACCGCTTTCTGATGCAAGCGGTGCTGTACGTGCCGTTGCTCAAGGTGCAGTTTCAATCGGTGGGTTTAATGTTCAGGTTGATGATAATAACAGGATTATCAATAACTATACATTAGTCGGCCGAGTACCGAATGGTGCAAAAGTCACCAATCCGCTCGATGCACCGGCTCAAAGTGATAAAGAATTCTTTCTCTCACTCCGAAATCCCGATTTTACAACCGCACACAGAATTGCTGAAAGAATTAATATCAAATATGGACTGACTTCGTTCGCTCTTGATGGCGGTACTGTCAAAGTCATGGTCCCGGATTCATTGTCGCATATCTCTTACAGAACAAAATTTATATCAGATATCGGTTTATTGAGTGTTGTCCCAGATAATACAGCCCGGGTTGTCATTAATGAAAAGACCGGAACAATCGTAGCAGGGGAGAATGTCACCATTGAACCGGTGGCAATCGCACACGGAACCATTACCGTAAATATTCAGTCGACTCCGATAATTTCACAGCCGGAACCGTTTTCAACAGGTGAAACGATTGTGACACAGGACTCGAGAGTTACTGTTAATGATGAACTGGCTCATGTCGTGCATCTTGAACGGTCTGTGTATCTTTCCGATGTTGCCAGTGCCTTAAATAAAATAGGAGCTACACCAAGAGATATCATAGCTATATTTCAAGCTCTCAAACAAGCCGGTGCCCTCAGATCTGAACTGGTAATAATGTAATGACTATCAGCTCTGTAAAATTGCCGCAAATCGAAACTCCAAATACGGATATCGAAAAGCTAAAAGCGCAGAAACCGAAATCTCTTGAAGAAGAAAAAACACGCCTGAAACGGGCGACCAAAGAGTTTGAAGCGTTTTTCTCATATCAGCTTTTGAAATCGATGCGGAAAACTATTCCGAAAAGCAGCTTCACTGAAGGTGGGGCATTTTCCGGAGGAATGGGAAAAGATATTTTTACAGATATGTTTGATATGAAGCTTGCTAAAGATATGGTCTCCGAAACAGACAACTCCATCTCATCTATGCTTTATAAATCTCTTGAAAAGATTATTGAAGCTCCCTACGACGCTAAAACGGAAGAATTTCAGATAAAACCTCTTGATAAAATTCAGGAAAAACAGTTTAACCCTATCGATGACAAATTTGAAAAAATTGAATTAAAAAATGAAAAGCCGTATAAAGAGATCGAGAACCGTCCCGGACAGATGTTTGAGCTGAATCATGCAATCAAAAACTCACATCTGGTCAAGGAAAATGAGATTCTCAGCAAATACGGCAAATATATCTCCGATTCAGCCAAAAAGTATAATCTCGACCCCGCTTTGCTGATATCAGTGATTAAAGCTGAGTCAAATGGTGACCCGAACGCGGTTTCGCCAGCCGGAGCGAAAGGATTAATGCAATTAATCGACTCCACCGCAACCGAGCTTGGAGTAGAAAATGTCTTTGATCCTAAGCAAAATATTGAAGGTGGGGC
>QQUK01000102.1 GCA_008501655.1 Calditrichota bacterium | reverse complement strand
TTTTGTTTCATGTGACCACTCTCTGTGACAGGAAAGACATTGCCGATGATAAGCACCCTTTAATGACGGTTGTCGCAGGTTTGCAGGATCTTTACCTGCAGGATGACATTCTTTACAGGGTGGAATCCTATCAGCTGGGGAGTAATGGTGACAGGTTGCGCAGCTTGTTCCCATCTGTGCCATATCAGCGTGAAGCTTATGGTTAAACTTAACCGGTTGATATAAATCTGCAATCTCTTTGATTAAAAATGTATCTGGTGCATCTTTTACCGGATGTGATACTTGAGTATCCGGGATATGCAGTGATGGGCAAGCTTTCAGGCAGAGATTATCCGGAGTTGGATTGTTACAAGTATGACACTCAAGACAATCTAAGTCCTGATTCATTGCATAGCCAAAAGATGAAGATGTAAAAAGAAATGATACTAATATCAGAAGTATATAATAAATCAGTTTTCTCATTGGGTCACCTGTGTGTTTTTTAATTGATTAACAATAGCATCAGGAGAATCTGTGTCCGGCTGTGATATAACCGGCAGATACATGACTATTACCCGATACAGAATAACGAGAGTACAGATAAATCCAACAGTAACCATGATTTCTGTAAATGAAGGGAAATAAGTTCCTTCATAATACAGAGGAGTATATGCAATCAAAAACACATTTATACGATTCAGAGCAACACCTAAAATGACAGCGGAGGCACTGAGAAAGAGAGTAAGCGGTTTGTATCTGTATTTTGCAAAAGACAAAAGTACAATCGGAACTACACATCCGATGATAACTTCAGCTAACCAGAACCATGATTCCATCGAGAACTCAAATACATATCCCCAGGCATTCCGTAAAGTCATATCAATGACTTTTACTGCCAGGTATACCATTAAGAGAACCGGAGTATATCGCGCAAGTTTACCGAGTATTTTTGTCTCCGGTTGAAGTTTAAATGAACGCGAGGCTATAAGCGACTCGAAAATAACCATCGGAAATCCAACAGCAAATGCGGAAAGTAAAAAGAGCAGCGGGAGGACATTTGTGTACCAGAGCGGATGCATTTTAGTCGGTGCCAGTACCATCAGGGTTCCGAGTGATGATTGGTGCATACAGGATAAAACTACTCCGGCAATAATAAACAGTTTGATTACCTTGCCAAGAGTTTTATCAGCTATATTGAGTACAGTACTTATCAATCTTGTGAAAGATGTTACCGGGGGAGAAGCTTTGAATTTTGCTTTAAAATGTTCAACAACAATAGGCAAAAATTCAATATACAGAACGGTCACATAACTCATAACACAGATACCTACTTCAAATAAAGCCGAATTACCCTGCCACATTGAAGGAATCATCGGATGCCAGATATTATACCAACGACCAAGGTCAGTCATAACACCAATTGCAACAAATGTATATCCAAGCATTGCTGTTAAGAGAGCAGGACGGGTAAGAACATGATATTTCTCTTTATGGAAAATCTCAGCAATCAAAGCAGTCATAAAACCACCGGCAGCTAAAGCAACACCACAGGCAACGTCGATCGCAATCCAGATTCCCCAGCCGTAACCGTTATTCAGATTAGTAACCGCACCGAGTCCGGCGATAAACCTATATAATGTTACAGAAAGTCCGACAAGCATCAGAAAAAAGATAACTTTTGTGCCGTTAGTAAAAAATTCACCTCTGACCGGCATCGGATGTTCATGATGGCTACTCATCTGCAACTCCTTCCTCGGCTTTTTTATCAGTCTGATGCATGACTAATCCAAGCAGACCGTATAACGCTATCGGAGGAACAAACCATTTAAATAGGTTGTGCTGAATAGATTCCGATCTCTGCGGGATTGGGTCATTGGAAAGTTTAGGAAGTTCGGTTTTAGTGAATTCTACCGGTGATAAATACAACCAACTGGTTCCACCAGCCTCATATTTACCATAAACATGATCTACATATCTATCCGGGGATTCTTTAATTCTACCATGAGCAAGATCCAGAAGCTCTTTCCGCGGTCCAAAAGTTAAAGCTTCATTCGGGCAGAGATCAACACATGCCGGAAGTTTCCCTTCTTTAGTACCTTTTTCAATACAGAAAGTACATTTTCTGACCTGTGGGGTAAGAGCATTATCATATTCATATGCCGGTATCTGGAAAGGACAAACAACGATACAATAGCGGCAGCCGATACATTCCCAGGCATCATACGTTACCGGTCCCATAGGATCTTTTTCCAAAGCACCGACAATACATGCCGAGACACAAGCCGGGTCATTGCAATGCATACACTGAACCTTCATTTGGAACGGTTTCTTCCTTTCCGGAACTGCATACTCATTTACGACCGTGTAAGCATTATCATCAGGTCGACGGTGTTCTTTAAACACTCTTTTGTCTTCAAATTCTTTGATTGATTTATTTGTAAGTTTATGCTGTTGATTACAAGCCCACTCACACTTCCGACAGCCGATACAAACAGAGGTGTCGACTAATACACCTAATGAGTCCTCATTTGTTTCAACTGTTTCGGTAGGGGTGGCACCAACTGATTTATGTAATAAAGCAGCAGAACTTATGAGACTTACATTGAGAAATTTTCTTCTCGAAACGTCCATACTTCCTCCTGGTCTGCGACCGAAATATGTGAATTATTTCACAAATCGGTATATTCTCGTTTCGACTTTAATAAAACAATTTAAGTCTGTTTGTCAACAGAAAAATAGAGGTTAAAGTCTATAATAATTGTCTTGAATGATAATGGTCAGATTTTGAACAAAAAAAATCGGGGTGAGAGGATTCGAACCTCCGGCATCTTGCTCCAAAAGCAAGCGCGCTACCGGACTGCGCCACACCCCGAAATTCGGAAATGACAAAATACGTTAATATTCTGATATGTCAAGCTGATTGTATC
>QQUK01000261.1 GCA_008501655.1 Calditrichota bacterium | reverse complement strand
GACTATTCGTGTCGATGTCGAACGCCTGGATACACTCATGAATATGATGGGTGAACTGGTATTAGGCAGAAATAGTATGGTTCAGACTGTCAACAATTTGTTGACGGAACATGAAAATGAAAACAAATATGAAAAACTTGCACAATCGACTAATTCAATAAATTTCATTACAACTGAATTGCAAATGGCTGTAATGAAAATGAGAATGCAGCCGGTAGGAAAAGTATTTAAAAAGTTTCCGAGACTTGTCAGAGATCTTTCCCGTGACTCCAAAAAAGAGATTGCATTGCAGATTACCGGTGAAACAACGGAGCTCGATAAATCTGTTATCGAGGAGATTGGTGATCCGCTGGTTCATATTATCCGTAATTCCTGTGATCATGGTATTGAATCACCTGAAGATCGAGTTGCAAAGGGTAAATCAGCACAAGGGACGGTAAAACTCTCCGCCGTACAGGAAGGTTCTAATATCGTCATCAAAATTGAGGATGACGGTAAAGGTCTCGATGTTGATGCTATCCGTGCAAAAGCGGTTGAGCGGAAACTCGTCAGCGAAGAAGATGCTCAAAATATGTCTAACAATGATGTCTTTAAATTTATCTTTGAAGCGGGATTTTCTACAGCTAAAAAAATTACCGATGTCTCCGGTCGAGGTGTCGGCATGGATGTTGTCAGAACCAATATTGAAAAGTTGAATGGTTTTATTGAGCTCGATTCGGAGCTCGGTAAAGGTACGACAATCTCAATAAAACTCCCATTAACTCTTGCTATTATTCAGGGGCTCTTGGTCGAATCAAATGATGAAGTCTTTATATTGCCGTTATCATCTGTCCATGAAACTGTGAAAACTGAGCAGGCAGAAATATACTATGCCAATAAAAAGCCGGTGCTCAGTTTACGAGAAGATGTTATACCGATTGTAAACTTAAATCACCTTCTCAAAGCAAGTACTGAGACGTTTACATTGGCTCAAAAACCGTACATCGTTATTGTAGGCTTGGCTGAGAAGAAAATCGGAATTATGATCGATAAATTCCTGGGTCAGGAAGAGGTCGTTATAAAATCACTTGGACAATATCTCGGTACAACCGAAGGTGTTGCCGGTGCGACCATCCTGGGAGATGGAAGAATCAGATTGATTGTCGATTTAATCGGATTATTTAATATAGCAAAAAGAATTTGCTGAGATGAGTATGATCAAAGTAGTAGTAGTTGATGACTCGGCGTTCATGAGAAAAGCCCTCTCAATGATGCTTGAGGCTGATCCGAATATCAAAGTAATCGGAACTGCCCGTGATGGGAAAGAAGGTTTCGACAAAGTGATGAAATTAAAGCCTGATTTAGTCACTATGGATATCGAAATGCCCCGCATGGACGGTCTAACGGCGTTGAAGCAGATAATGGATACCTGTCCTGTTCCGGTGATGATGGTTTCATCATTGACGACTGACGGAGCATCAGCAACTCTTGACGCGCTTGAACTCGGAGCGGTCGACTTTATTCCGAAACAATTATCCTACGTATCTTTAGATATTGTTAAAATCAAAGATGAATTGCTCTTAAAAATTAAGGATATTGTCAGAAGAAAACATATCCTGATGGCGCGTTATAAACAGCAGGCTGCGTTCAAAAAGGCAAAAGGTACTCAATCAAATCTTCGAACTTCAATAAAACCACATATTGAAACAGCTGAAACAACCCCTTCGAAGTTTATAAGGAAACGTAATCACCCGGTAAATATCATCTCTATCGGAAGTTCAACCGGAGGTCCTCCGGCACTTCAATCTGTTATTACAAAACTTCCCAGAAATCTGCCGGTTGGAATCGTGATTGCCCAGCATATGCCGGCCATGTTTACGAAATCTCTTGCTGATAGACTTGATAAATTGTCAATGGTCTCAGTAAAAGAAGGAGAAGATGGTGAATATGTTCAACCGGGTATTGTTTATATTGCTCCCGGGGGGAGGCAGATGATTACGAAGAAATTAGGCACTAAAACACGAATTACGATTACCGATCAGCCTCAGGACTCTATCTATAAACCCTCTGTGAATGTCCTTGTAAACTCAGTTGTCGCAATTTATGGAAAATCTATGCTTGCGGTCATGCTGACCGGGATGGGCAGTGACGGACTGAACGCTTTTAAAACAGTCAATGAAAAAGGCGGCAAGATTATAGCTCAGAATGAAGAGACCTGTGTCGTATACGGGATGCCAAGAGCGGTAGTCGAAGCAAGTATTGCTGATCATATCTCTCCAATCAACGATATATATGCCGAAATCGCAGCATATTTTTAGAAAAGTTTTAGTTGAATAAAACTGTCAACCAATCTACCATTATGCAAACAAAGTTAAAGGTGCATGATGGAAGAAAAAAACTACACATTTGAACGACAACCATCCAAATCAGATGATTTATCCAAATTCACAGAATCTTATGCTTCCTTTAACCGTATAATCAATTCGCTTCAGCGTAAATATATTGAGTTAAAAGAGGAATTTTCAGCGCAAAATGAAGAATTAGCTGAAGCTAACAGGAAATTAGTTGAATTATCAGATAGAAATATCCTCGCAACTGAATTTCTGAATGGGATTCTGAATTCAATCTCAGCCGGAGTAATTGCGGTAAACACAGATGGGATGATAACCCATTTTAACCCGGCAGCCTCAAGAATTTTAGGAATTCCGCAAAACGAACCGGTAGGTAAGCATTATCGGGATATTATTCCGCCCGGGGATTCACAAAACAAAAATGCATATCGTACTGTTGAGTCAGGCAATGAAATCAATGCTGAGGAGAAGACGATAGAGTTTGCTGATAAAAGCAAGATCCGCCTCTCTGTATCAACAGCAATAATCAAATCGAACGACAATATGCCTGTTGGAGCTGTCGAAGTATTCCATGACCTGACAA
>QQUK01000088.1 GCA_008501655.1 Calditrichota bacterium | reverse complement strand
TGCCAAAATCGTTTTGGATAAAATTCAGTTAGATGCCGAATATATTCATGGCGATATCGGATGGGAATTCTGGAAGACAGAAGCAAACCCGCTTCCGGATAGAACAATTGACCTGTTGAAAAACACGGATTGTGCCCTCTTCGGTGCGATAACATCTCTGCCGAAAGAGGAAGCTGAAAACGAACTTATTCCCGAACTGCAGGGGAAAGGGCATGTTTATTCATCACCGATTGTCCGCCTCCGTCAGGAATTTAAACTTCGTTCTAATGTAAGACCCTGTAAAGCATATCAGGGCAATCCGCTTAATTACAAAGATGAAATTGATATTGTCGTTTTCCGCGAGAATACTGAAGGTCTCTATGTCGGTCTTGAGTTTCATCCTTTCCCGGATGAAGTCCGTGAAGTTGTCAGGAAATATAATCCGAAGATGAGCAAGTTTGATCATGCCAAAGCGGAAGATGTTGCTGTATCTATGCGTGTATTTACCCGTGAAGGCTGCCGGAATATCGTTACTGCTGCATTTGAATATGCCAAGCAGTTCGGACGTAAATCTGTTACTATCGTAGAAAAACCGAATGTCATCCGTGAAACATCCGGTCTGATGGTTCGGACCGCCCGCGAAGTTGCCAAAAACTATCCGGGTATCGAACTTTGGGAAACCAATATCGATGCGATGTGTATGTGGCTGATTAAAAATCCAATGGACTATTCAGTCATTGCTACATCGAATATGTTCGGTGACATCGTTTCTGACCTATGTGCGCAGTTAGTCGGTGGACTTGGTTTTGCTGCATCAGGAAATATCGGTGACAACTATGCTGTCTTTGAACCGACTCACGGTTCAGCTCCGAAATATGCCGGTAAATACAAAGTCAACCCTATGGCGATGTTGTTAACTACCAAAATGATGCTTGACTGGCTTGGCGAAACAGAAAAGGCTGAACGGCTCGAAAAAGCTATTGCCGAAGTGATTTCCGAAGGTAAAGTCCGAACCTACGATATGGGCGGAACTAACACCACCCTTGAAGTCGGAGAAGCTATCGCAGCTAAATTGTAGTTATATAACTTTTAAAAGTTACAAAATTACCCTGCAGATTTTTATTATTCTGCAGGTTTTTTTTGTTTCTTTCAGATTAGTACTGTATAAAAGATATGAGACAAATTAGCATTATATGCTTATTTACTATTTTGATATTCATCTCGTGTTATAATTATTATCAGGAAACTACAGGCAGTTACTTTGCTTTGGGGAAAAATCCTTTCTGACCTACATCGACTATTATTCTGGAGGTTCCGGGTAGTCAGGAAGTATCAGTAGATTTATATAATATTCTTGGAGAAAAGATCGGGTTTTATCAGACTGAAAAGCTACCTGATAGAAAAGAAATACGACTCAAGGATTTTAAAACTATTTCAGTGTCGATTCTTTATCCACCCGATACAATCCCTTTGTTAGATAGTATGCTCACAAGTGGTGTTTATTTTTATAAAGTGAAATCCGATACCGTAGAATATACGAAAAAAATGTTATTGCTTAAGTAAGCAAAACAAAACATATCAACAAACGTATAAGCTGTATATGTTGAAAATTACTGACAAAATTTCTGAACATCTTTCTGCTGTCAGACTCCTATTCAAGGAATATGCAGAGTGGATGGACCATGACCTCTGTTTTGAAGGATTTGCTGATGAGCTTGAGAATCTTCCCGGTGAATACGCTCCGCCGGACGGATTTCTTCTGCTTGCATTTATTGATGAAACTCCGGTTGGATGTATAGCTTTACGCAGATTTGATGAGGAGACTTGCGAAATGAAACGGCTATGGGTCAATGATAAATACCGCAACCTCAAAATCGGTGTAAGATTAATTGAAGAATTTCTTCTTAGAGCTGCGAAACTTGATTACCGTCATGTCAGATTGGAAACAACACCTAAAATGACAAAAGCTATTGATTTATACAGATCATTTAAATTTCAGATCGTCTCAGATTCTGAAAAAATAATTGTTATGTTTAAGAAAATCGACTAATCTTGTTCTGATTAGAGATAATATAGTCAAATATTTCTCAAAGCTTCCGATATGTTTTAATAGGAAAAGGAATTAAAATATTAGGAGCATAATAAATGAAACTATCGATCAAATTGAAAATTTCGCTTCTTGTCGCCGCGTCTTTGATAGTGGTTTTAGGGGGTTATTTTTATTTCAATCAAAAAAGTCAGGTTGAATCTTTAACTGAGCTTTATGATTCAAACACCGAATCACTTAAAATTGCCTTATCAAAAAACATTGAGACATTTATGACTTACGGCGAAAATGAAAAGATCCAGCCGGTTATCGAGGAATTTGTCGATAAAGGGATGGTCTCAGAAATCACAATTATAACAGCCGAAAAAGAAGTTGCCAGGTCAACAGACGCATCAGCTGTCGGAAAAAAAACAACTGATCCAAATTGGGATAAAGTATTTTCCGCAATGCAGGGTATGACTGTTACTGAAGAGATAAATTCGATACCTCATATGGTAACATATAAATTGTACGAAAACAGAAAAGAATGCGCTGATTGTCATGATATCGATACTGAAAAAATCTTAGGCGGATTGAAAATTGTCAGATCCGAAGAAGAGATTGTTAAAGCAGTCGAATCATCTGCATTTTTAGGACTCTTATTCGGTTGCCTTGGTATCTGCGGAATTATTGTAGCCATTTACTTTTTCATGAGCTGGCTGATATTTAGACCAATAGATGATGTCAGCGGCAAGATGCTTCAGGCATCTCAAGGGGATATCAATTTTAGCATTACCAATGACAGAACAGATGAAGTAGGTGTACTTCAAAATGCAATTATAAATCTGATTGATTACATCAAAGCTTTGGCTGCTGCATCAGAAAGTATAGCAAATGGGAATCTGACGATTGCAATAGAAGAAAAATCAGAAAATGATACGTTGGGTAAATCATTTAAGAAGATGGTTGATAACCTTAATAAGATAGTTGGACAACTCTCTGAAAATTCAATGGTACTGTCATCAGCATCAACTCAGATTACCGGTTCGACAGAAATTGCAGCTTCCGGGGCTAAAAATTCTTCTGACCAGATAAATCAGATTGCTATTGCAATGGAGGAGATGTCAGCAACTGTAGTTGAAACGACAAAAAATACATCAGAAGCAGCATCTATGGCACATATCGCAACAAATATTGCTGATGAAGGACGTGCAAATGTTGTTGAGACAATAGAAGGTATGCAATTAATCGCCGAAGTCGTCAAAGGTTCAGCAACAAATATAAGATCACTTGCCAATTCTGCTGAAAAAATCGGTGATATTATTACGGTTATTGATGATATTGCAGACCAGACAAATCTATTGGCTTTAAATGCTGCTATTGAAGCTGCACGAGCTGGTGAACAGGGGAGAGGCTTTGCTGTTGTGGCGGACGAAGTCCGTAAACTAGCTGAACGCACAGGTCAGGCAACCAAAGAAATTACTGAAATGATAACAGAGATCCAGGCAAAAACATCTAATGCTGTTACATCAATGGAATCAGGCATCAAACAGGTTGAAACCGGAAGAGAAATGGCTGACAAAGCCGGAAACTCATTAGCTGAGATCGTTGAAAAAAATCAGCAGATGGTCTCTATGATAGAGCAGATTGCTACAGCATCAGAACAACAGGCAGCGACATCTGAAGAAATTGCAAAAAATATTGAATCGATTTCAAAGATATCTCAGGATTCACAGGCTTCATTTGAAGAGACCGGCCAGATGGCATTGAATTTGAATTCACAGGCTGATACATTAAAAGAGCTTGTAGAAACATTTGAAACCAGTAACTGATAAATATAAAACTATTGAAAATAGGTTTGTATTTATTAACGATTTATATATTTATCACTTTTGCGGTACGAATTTCCTGTAACGCTTTTCCCCGATAAGAAATGATATTTTTTATCGGGGAATATTATTGCAAGTATATTAAATTTTACTACATCTCAGGGCAGAAATGGCAGCTTGTAAAACAGTCTCCGAATGCACATTGCACTAGCATAACAAGGTCAGCAATATCGATTGTACATGAACCATCAGCATCAGCTTCGATAAAACAGGGCGGCGGCGGACCTCCACCAAACATAAAATCAACGAAATAGACCAAATCACCAATATCTCGTTGTCCACTATGGTCTACATCAAGATGATATTCACAACAAGTTTCATCGCATACATCGCCTATCCCGTCAGTATCTGTATCGGTTTGGCTTGGATTATAAACAGAGGGACAATTGTCTTCCGGACATGTTGAAGCCGGGAATACGGGGTCACCATATCCATCATTGTCGGAATCTGTACACGTATCACATTCATCGCCGATACTATCATCATCAGAATCATCTTGAGAGGGATTATCTATTGTCGGACAGTTATCACAGGCATCACCGAAATTATCAGTATCTGAATTAACTTGTAAATTATTGGCAACAGCTAAACAGTTATCAGAACTGTTACTGACACCGTCATCATCGCAGTCATCATTAAAATTAAATACAAATGCATATGCGTTGTTACTGGTGGCTCTCCCTATGGCTATATCAGCAATACCATCATTGTTTAAGTCATTTGTTGCAGAAATCAGATCACCAAAGCTGTAAACGATGTCATCATTTTCATAAAACTCGTTTATTACACTATGGTCCTGACCGGAAAAAAGTCTGACTCTGCCGGTTCCTCTAAAATCAGAGATTAAATAATCATCATACAAGTCGTTATTAACATCACCAGCACCTGCAATTGCTTTACCTATATTCGTATTGTCACCGTCAGAAAATATTGTATGAAGGAGCGAACCATCTGCACCGGAAAAGAGATATACTTTTCCATAGTTTATGGAATCAGTTGTAAATTGTCTTGCTGAAACCATTATATCATCAACACCGTCATTATTTATATCTCCTGGAATTTCTATGAGTTCTCCAAAGCCGTCATCAGTCTGTTCCCCGTTGAAGTCAAGTATATCTGAACCGTCAAACCCTGAAATTACCGATACATTACCGATTCCTGCGGGGTTTGTTGATTTTGCGGGAGTATATACTACAAGGTCAGGAATTGAGTCGTTGTCAAAATCTGAACCGCCGACAACTTCCATTCCAAAATAACTGTCCGGTTCACCATAAAACTCTTTTAAAATCGTTATTGAAACACCGGTATAAATAATTATACGCCCGACATTATCACCATCTACATTGTCCCACCCAGGACCTGAAATGATATAATCAGCGACGCCATCAGCATTGTAATCTCCGGCTTTAGATACTGCGGTACCGAATAAATATGAAAGGGGATTAAACTGGAAACTGAAAAGCTCAACTCCATCAGAGCCGGAAAAAACCCGTGCTTCAGTATCCTGTCCTATAATAAAATCAGGAATTAAATCACTATTCAAATCACCAATTATCCGGATTTTAGAGTAGTCATATGGTATGGTATATAATGTGCTTCCATCTATACCTGAAATGACATGTCTACCTAAAATGAGATCATCATAATCATCTGAGTTACAATCGATTCCCCCAACCATCGCACCTACAACATCCACATTGACAGATGTTTCAAAAATTGTATTGCATTGTTCAGCAAATGAAAGTTGAAATGAGCAGATTATTAAAATGAATAATAATAGTATTAACCGAATCGTCATTTTTAGTTCCTCCACATAGTTCCAAACGTTCTGTTACAAGTAAAATAGTGATTAGATAATTCAGAACAAGTCATATATCAGAAATCGCAAGTTTTACTCTACCCGGTATAAACTAGTAACCGGTTATTTTACAATAAGTTATTTAGTTTGTTGATTATTACTGTGCGAATTTCCTGTAAAGCTTTACCTCGATGAGAAATGATATTTTTCTCTTCGGTGGTCATTTCTGAAAACCTTTTTTGTGAAGGAGGATAATAAAACAAAGGATCATACCCAAACCCTTTGTCTCCTTTTAACTCATTTGCAATAACACCTTCCACTATCCCGTTGACAACTTCAATATTATCTTCAGACCATGCCAAAGCCATCACACATCGGAATTGTGCCGTTCGTTTATCATCAGGGATATCTTGCAACTCTTTAATCAGTTTCAGATTATTGTCTTTATAGGTAACATTGTCACCGGCAAAACGAGCTGAATATACTCCCGGGGCACCGTTTAAGGCATCTACTTCCAGTCCGGTGTCATCAGCAAGTGCAGGAATATCTGTAAACTCGAAAATAGCTTTAGCTTTTAGAAGGGCGTTATCTTCAAGAGTTTCTCCGGTTTCTTCTACATCAGGAAATTCCAAAAAATCATCCCTGGTTAGGATTGTTATAGGGAGATCATCGAGCAGGTGCTTAATCTCTTTGATTTTATCTTCATTATTTGTAGCAAGAACTAATTGCATTTTTCTCTCCTCTGAATCATATTAAAGTAGTACGCAATTCACAATAAGTCAATATAACTAATTTATAAAACGAAAGGAGTTCACTTGAAACCTGAAGAGATGGAACAGTATGTAGGGATATTAAAAGAATTTGCAGTGCAATACGGTTTAAAAATCGTAGGTGCCATTCTTATTCTTATCATCGGGCGTATTATCATCAGTCTTTTGATTCGTTTCCTTAAAAAATTGATGAAAAAAACAAATGTCGACCCAACGGTATCTTCATTCTTGACAACATTTACAAGAATTGCTCTTTTGGCATTCGTCATATTGGCAGCATTGAGTACCGTAGGAGTTGAGACAACATCAATCATAGCTGTCCTTGGTGCAGCCGGTCTTGCAGTTGGCTTTGCTCTCCAGGGCTCACTTTCTAATTTTGCATCCGGTATAATGCTGGTTACATTCAGACCAATCAAAGCCGGAGATCTTGTCGAAGTATCCGGATTTATCGGTAGAGTAAAAGAAGTGCTTATCTTCAATACGTTTATCACAACATTAGAAAACAAATTGGTGATAATTCCAAATTCAAAAGTTACTTCTGATGCTATTGTTAATTACTCAGCAGAAGGGCATCTCCGTTGTGATATGGAATTTGGAGTAAGTTATGGGGATGACATCGACAAAGCTAAGAAAATTTTAGTGGAAATCATGGCATCTGACTCCAGGGTTCTGAAAGATCCTGCTTTTACCGTTGCTGTCAAAACGTTAAATAATAGCTCAGTAGATTTTGTTGTCAGGCCGTACGTGACAGTTGATGATTACTGGCCGGTCTATTTTGATACTACCGAAAAAGTGAAAAAAGCATTCGATGCTCAGGGTGTTACAATACCATTCCCTCAGCGCGATGTTCATATGTTTCAGGCTACCGGTTCATAAAACATGTAAGCTTAAGTATCAAATTATAAAAAAGCCGGTTTGGACAGTTCCAAACCGGCTTTTTAAATTGCTAAGTCAGCAGATTTTACTTTGTGCTGCTGTAAATTGTTTCTATCCATCGTTCGGTAGGAATAAATCCCCAATCGAAGCTTTTCCATTCATCGCCTAAACCTTCAGCAGCAATTTCATCGGAGGTCATACCTGATGATTTCATATCCCGAATCAATTTTGTCGTTTTATGGAGCATATGGGAAAAGACTGTTAACTCTTTTTTCGTTGAAAGCGGTCCATGTCCGGGTATTATCATCGTTGAATCGTTAACTTGAGCAAGTACAGCATCAACGTTTTTAATATATCCATCAACGGAACCACCGCTATTAATGTCTATATAAGGGAAAAGACCGGAAAACATATGGTCTCCCATATGAACAATGTTGGCATCTTTGAAGTAGATAACTGCATCTCCATCAGTATGCCCTTTTGGGAAATGCATGACTTCGATAGTTTCATTATTAAAATGAACGGTTAGAGATTTATCAAATGTTATCACCGGCCAGCCGTTTTTCCCTTGAGCAGTTGAGTCTTCTTTAAATTTATCAATCATCCGATTTCGAATATTATCATGGGCTATTATTGTGGCTACTTTACCAAAGATAGAATTACCTCCGATATGGTCACCATGAACATGAGTGTTTAACAGAAATTTTAACTCACCCGGATTTATTTCTTTAAGTGCTGCTTTGATTTTATCCGCTAACTCGGCAAACTGATCATCAATAATCAGGATACCATCTTCTCCGGCACAAACACCTATATTTCCGCCCTTTCCTTCAAGCATATAAATGTTCCCCCGGACATGTGTTGTTTTGATTTCCACATTATCAAACCTTCCCTGAGCGGAAAGGATACCAGTGCAAATTAACATCATAATTAAAGTCTGTTTGAGCATTTTAATCAGTATCATCTTAGTTCTTCTACTGTTTTGTCATCCGTTTCAAGTGAAAATGGAGTGAAATTTGTTTTATGATCATAATAATCAATATGTTCCTTTTGTTTTAAGAAGTTGATAATCTTATAAGTGACCGGTGTTGCTATAGTTTCCCAGAGAACTTTGAGGAAATAGTTTCCAAATAGCACAGTGATAACCTGCTCGTTTGTCCAGATACCATAAAAAGCGACCGGGTAAAATATCAATGAATCGATAAAAGTTCCGACAATTGTTGAACCGATTGTCCGGGTGAAGAGCCATTTCCCTTTGGTCCAGATTTTCATCTTTGCAAGGATATATGAATTGGAAAACTCACCAATCCAGTAGGCGGTAATTGATGCAAACACTATTCTGGGTGTTGTTCCGAAAACAGCTTCATGAGCAGCTTGTCCGTTCCAACCATCAGCTGGTGGAAGTGCTAACACTACCCAGGACATTATCGAAGCAAACACCAACGCCCCAAACCCCGCCCAGACAACTTTGCGGGCTCTGGCGTAGCCGTATACTTCGGTTAAAATGTCTCCAAAAAGATAACTGATCGGGAAAAACAGAATACCGGCACCAAAAGAAAACCCTTTGAAAGACCATATTTTTGCCGGACCAATCAAATTTGAACATAGTAATACGGTAACAAATATTGCCATAATGAGATCGTAATACTTATATTGTCTCTGTTCAGCCATACTGAAAAGTAGTATGATAGATGTATAAAGTCAATGATATTAGAAAGGACGCGTATGGAACATTATCTTATCCGATATCGGCCATGCCGTGATACATTTTTGAATGATAGTACCGATGAAGAACAGGCGGTTGTTGGTAAACATTTTGAATATCTGCAATCTTTGATAACCGAAGGAAAACTCATCCTCGCCGGTCGTACCGATGATGCCGAGGTTGGAATTGCGGTTATCAAAGCTGATAATGATTCGCATGCTGAGGAAATATTAGCTTCTGATCCGGCAGTGAAATCAGGTATTTTTTTAGGTTCGGTGAAACTATTCAGATTAGCTTTGATGAAAGAAAAAATGTGATTGTTGTATAATTCAATATCTGTTTAATTTGTTTAAAAGGAAAAGGAGCAATATGGATAGACAAACAAAAGAATTAATATGGAACCAATTCGGGGCTTCAGTTGATACGTTGGAAAATGCAATCAATCACTGTCCCGACGATATCTGGATCGATGATACAGAGTTTCATCAAATCTGGTATATGGCTTCACATACTTTATTCTGGCTTGATTATTATCTGAGCGAGGATAAAGATAATTTTCAGCCGCCAAAACCGTTCGGTATGGAGGAAATGGATCCGGCTGGTGTCATTCCTGACCCACCGTATACAAAAGAACAGCTTTTAAAATATCTTGAGTTTGGCAGGGGAAAAGCACGGACTTTTATTTTAAACATGACTGATGAACAGGCTGTCAAAAAACAGGAGTTTCGTAAAGGAGCGATACCTCTGTCGGAAATGTTGCTCTATGTCATGCGTCATATTCAGCATCATGCAGCACAGATGAATCTTCTGATGCGTCAGAAAGCTGACACAGCACCGGGATGGGTGTTCCGATCAAAAATTGATATAGAAGGGAAATAAAAAAAAGACCGAAAATTTGAATAAATTGTCGGTCTTTGATTGAATAACATTCCGTATTGTATTGAGAAGGTGCTACTTTTTCTGTGACTTTCCTTTGTTCTTTTTCTCTGACTTGTCCTTGTCAGCTTTAGCCTGCTTTTTATCAGACTTTATATTTTGTTTGACAGCATTATGGATTTCACTGAATCCACGCCCATTGGAACGCATTTCTACAATTAATTCCGGATCACAGTTGTAATATTCCGATGCAAATTTCAGATTTGTCCAGTTGATAATATCAGCATCGGATAGATAGATTTCCCGCCAGTTACGCTGTGGTCTTTTATGATATTTCCCATAAGCTCTGCCGTATGGAGGTCCCGGTTTCTGTTTTAGTTCTACAAAAAACAATTCCGGTGAAATCCCATAAAATTTACATATTTCATGCCAGGTGAGTCCGTCCAGCCTGAGTTTTACTATTCGAGAGCTTTCAACCCCGAGATGTTTGGCTAAATAAAAGACAACCGGGATTTCTTCTTCAGGGATATTTTTCTTCTGTATTACTACAATTTCTTTTTCTTCTACTTTATAATGCTTTGAAATCGCCAGATGGAAATCGGAAATGCCGTTTTCATCAATAGATATTCCTGCATCAACACCAGCAAATCCGGTCATTGGTAAGAACGATAGAATAATAAGAATACTGAAAAGCTTTGTTAAGTTCAATCTCATGCTTACTCCTATGTTTTATAACGTACTTAAGACTATCGGATAGGGGAGAGCAGAGGTTTAGATTTTTTTTGAATTTTCTGTAAGTTCTTGAAAGATAATCAATGTGATCGAATAACACCTCCAGACGGTTATTCTTCTAAATGACTGAATTTTAAATTTTATCTTTCTGACAGTAAAAATCCTATCATATTTATTAGTTGACAAAAACAATCCATTTAGGCAAATTTAGCCCAATTACCAATAAAAAAATATCAAATTGTATCGATAAAGAGTGTTGGTGTTTTCTATGTATTTAGAAAGGAATAGATTACGATTATTGAGAATTCTCAGAAGTAAAAAACTCGGAAGTAAAAAAACATACAATCTAAAAAGAAAAGGATGTAAAGTGAAAAAAACATTATTACTTGCAGCAGCATTATGCCTCTGCATATCAATGACTGCATTTAGTGCAGAAGAAGAGATGGGAGTTAAAGGGAAAAAACTTGTATCAGGCTATCTTGGTTATACCTTAGGATTTGGTGATGCATTTTCAGATTATGAAGAAGTAGTTGGTACTGAAACGTATAAATACTCATTTGATGCCGGACTCAACCTTGGTGGCGCATTTCATATTGGTGTTACTGAAAAAATGCTAATCGGTGGTGAACTTGGTTTTCAATCCTATAAATTTGAATCTACTGTAGGTTCATTTTCTGTATCTTCCTCAGATATGGAAACAAATATTTTAGCATCCGCTCTGTATGTTTTAAATTATGAAGAAGAGAAAAAGATGTTTCTTAATTTTGGTACCGGTATCTATGGTGGCGGTGATTCAAATTTAGGTCTCTTTGGTGGAATCGTATATCATAAAGCGATGTCATCCTATGATTTGATTCTCATGCCGAGATTACATTATGTGCTGGCTGACGGTTCTAAACCATTGATGCTTTCATTATCAATTGAAGCCAGTTTCCCGGTCGGACAAAACTAAATATTGTCTAAATTTTTTGAAT
>QQUK01000342.1 GCA_008501655.1 Calditrichota bacterium | reverse complement strand
TGAAGGACGAGTCTTCCCTCACAGATGGAAAATCCTCAGAGTTGAACCACATAGATTAATTTCATATTCCTGGAAATTTGACAATTATGACGGTGACGGTTATGTAACTTTTGAGTTATCTGAAGAAAAAGACAAAACAAAACTTCGCCTCACCTGTACCATAACTGAAGATTTTGATGATTCTATTCCTGAGTTTAAGCGGGAATCATGTGTCGGAGGATGGGAATATTTTATTAAACAGAGTTTGAAAGAGTATCTGGAAAAATAAATAATACATTAGTCAATGCGCTGTCAGGAATCTTTCCTGACAGCAGATCATCGGGAAAGGTTCCCGACAACGCAGAAAGAGTATTTAGAAAATTAGCATACACGTCATTCCCAACTTGATTGGGAATCCAGTTAAAATTTGTCACCCTGAGCTTGTCGAAGGGTGTTCCTTGCAGAGAAAGAGAAAAGTCCACTTCGACTCCGCTCAGTGTGACTTTACCTCAGGATTTTATAAATAACGAGAAAGAGACAATATGGAAAAAGGATTAATCGAAAAAACCGGTAAAGATTTAAAACATTGGATAAAAATCGTAAAAAAATCAAAAATTGAAAAACACTCAGAGATAATCAAGTTTTTAAAATCTGAGCATGACTTTACTCATGGTTTTGCAAATTTTGTTTCTCTGAAAGCCCGTGAATCAGATGCCGGTTCTATTGAGGATAAAACTTTACTCGACACTCAGTATTCCAAAGGGAAAGAGGAACTCCGACCTTTGTTCGAACTTATCGAATCTAAAATCAAAAAATTCGGGTCCGATATTGAGATAGTCCCGAAAAAAGCAAATGTCAGCTTCAAAACCAAAAAACAATTTGCACTCGTTCAACCAAGCACAAAAACCAGAATCGATGTCGGACTTAAATTAAAAGACTTTCCGGTTAAAGGTCGTTTGAAAGATTCCGGTTCTTTTGGAACGATGTGTACCCATCGGATAGAGGTAACAACAAAAAAAGATATCGATAAAGAATTGCTGGATTATCTGAAAAAAGCGTACGAGATGTCGAAGTAATTAAGAAAAGTCCACTTCGACTCGGCTCAGTGTGATTTTTTCTAAACTAAATTTATTTCCCGTTTGACTGATACATCTCCAAAAACTGTTTCCGAAAATCAGCAAAACATCCGCTTTCAATCGATTTGCGGATATTGCGCATCAACGATTGATAGAAGTATGTCGAATGATACGTTGCTAAAACCATTCCAGTAATCTCTGATTGATTATACAGATGCCGAATGTATGCCCTTGAATACCGTTGACAGACTTTACAATCACAATTCGGGTCGAGCGATCTTTCATCTTTAGCAAATTCAGCATTACGGTATATGAGTGGACCTTCGGAAGTAAAAACATATCCGGTTCGTGCATTCCGTGTCGGCAAAACACAGTCAAACATATCAACCCCATACGAGACCGCCATAAGAATATCTTCAGGATAGCCTACCCCCATCAGATAGCGCGGTTTGTCTTCAGGAAGGTACTGAATCGTATGAGCAAGCATATCCTCCATCTCATCTTTCGGTTCCCCAACTGATAACCCACCGATTGCATTGCCGGGGAAATCAAGAGAGACAATCTGTTCTGCGGATTCTGTTCGCAGATGTTTGTAGGTGGAACCCTGGACAATACCAAACAAACTTGAGCTTGAATTATTTTGTTCAACAAGTTCATTATGCTTAGCAACACACCGCTTCGCCCAATCGAATGTCCTGTCGACACCGGTTTGAGCAAGTTTTTCATCAGCCGGATACGGTACACACTGGTCAAAAGCCATAATGATATCAGCACCAATTTCATGTTCAATCTCCATCACTTTTTCGGGAGTGAACATATGGTAAGAACCGTCATGATGAGATTGAAATCGGACACCATCATCGGTGACTTTGGAAATATCAGAGAGAGAAAAAATCTGAAATCCGCCGGAATCGGTCAAGGTCGGTTTGTTCCAGGAATTAAACGATGCTAATCCGCCGACCTGCTGGATGATTTCTGTACCCGGACGAAGATAGAGATGATAGGTATTCCCTAATATTATCTCAGCACCGCATTCTTCGAGGTCGGATGATGTCAGTGCTTTGACAGCTCCCGATGTTCCCACCGGCATAAAGGCAGGAGTCTGGAAAACACCATGGGATGTTTTGACCTCTCCCCTGCGGGCTTTATTGTCCGAACATTTATGTGTATAGATTTTTTCCATATATTCTCTGTAGGGGTGTTACATGTAACACCCCTACATTCTAATTTATCAGATGTTCAATTGCTGTTTGCAGATTATCAACCCCAACAACCTTGATTTTGAAATCAGACTGTTTGGAAAGATTCGATTTCGGCACTACAACCTGTTTGAATCCCATTTTCTCCGCTTCGTTGATTCTTCTGTCAGCAAGAGATACACCGCGAACTTCACCGGAAAGACCGACTTCCCCAAACACTAAAGTAAACGGGTCTATCGGTTTGTTCATCAATGATGAGACAATCGCAACAAGCATCGCAAGGTCCACCGAAGGTTCTGAAATCTTCAATCCGCCAGCCGGAGTAACAAAAACATCATTTGTACCCATCGGATAGCCGGAGCGTTTTTCTAAAATCGCCAGAAGTAATGCTAACCGTTTATTATCTACCCCACCGGCAACGCGCTGAGGCGTACCATAGTTTGAAGCGGTAACCAATGCCTGTATTTCAACCAGTAATGGTCGGCTTCCTTCACACAGGGCTGTTACCACAGAACCGGTTTTTGATTCCTGATAATGGTCGGAAAGAAACAGCGATGAAGGATTGGATACTTCGATAAGCCCTTCCTGTTTCATCTCAAAGAGTCCAATCTCTGAGACCGAACCGAATCTGTTTTTAGTTGCCCGAAGCATCCGGTAGAGATGAGTGTGGTCACCTTCA
>QQUK01000090.1 GCA_008501655.1 Calditrichota bacterium | reverse complement strand
ACCCCCACAGTAGTCGGATCAAATTCTCCAGTAAAATCGATAGTGCCAATACCACCAATCACTGCCCAGCTTGGAATAACAGCAGGGATGACAGCATTACCATCAGCATCATATGCAACGGCAGAAAAACTTGCTGTACTATCTGATGAGATGACCAATGTATCCGGTGTTATGATGAATTCAGAAGCTGCACCTGTCTGGACAGTTATTGTTCCGGATGTATCTTTTACTGAAGCGGAATAGACAATTTCTATCTGTCCCGTTCCCGGTGTAGTCAAAGTAAGGCTGCTCGATGTACCAACAGAATCGGAAAATGAACCGATTGAATCAACTCCAAGCATATTCCACTGTACTGAAATATCACCAAGTAAGGTACTATCTGATGCATACCCCCGGCAGTAGAAGGTGGTAGTGTCATTGTCTGTTGTGGTTGTTGTATCACCTACAACGGTTCCATCCTGATATTCAATTTGGAAATATGATATCGATCCATCTGTAAGAACTGTTACCTGACCTGAATCCGAAAAACTTTGATACACAGCGGTAACATAGTAATTTGGCGGAGATGGAGTTGCTCCGGCTGTATAGAGACCAGTTGCAGTAACATTTCCAAGGGCATCGTCAGTTGACCAGGTAACAGAATCGGTTAAATCTTTGATAAAGTTACTGTCCGCATCATACCCAAACGTAATAAACTGGGACGATGAATCCTGGGTGATTGAAATACTTTGTGGTATCACTCTAATATAGGAAGTGTTTCCAACTTCGACAGTTATCGTATCCGACGATACAGACGGTCCTATATCACTTGCTGCAGTAACTAATGTTTTCCCGACAGTATGGGGTGAGAATAATCCGGTAACATCAATATCACCAAGGCTATTTGTCAATCCCCAACTAATGGAACCTAATTCATTTGTAGCATTCCCATCGCTGTCAGTTCCAGTGAGTGAGAACTGCTGGGTTGAATCGGTTGTAATTGTAGCAGTAAGCGGAGTTATTGCTAAATCTGCAACCATTCCCGGTACAATGGTCATGGTTGCAGTTGTATCTGAATAACCGTAATCTGAAAGAGTGACAATGACTTCACCGGTTCCGATAAGTTCAGGATTAAAAATACCATCACTATCTATAACTCCTGTAGTAAACGTATGGCTCCAGCTGACGTTACCGGCATTCGCTGGGTTTCCGAGTGAATCAAGAACTACAATTACAAATTGGTACAATGAATCAGCATACAGAGTATCATAATTTGATACAATATAGAATGTATCAATCAAACTTATCTCATAAGCTCCAATATCCGGTGCAGATCCAAAAAACAGACTTCCATCATCGATACCTGCATCAACGGCAGGTGAGTTACTCCTCAGATTAAAATCACCGGCAGCAGTATCAACTAACAGCGGATCTTCTAACAGAGAACCAAACCCGGTCGTTATTCCACCTGAAACATCATCAGTATTGTTAAAATATATTGAATAAGAAGCCGTTGATTTATCATTTGAGTTGATACCTTTATCATTAGACAATAATATATTATTATAAAATATATTTACTTCTGTTTTATTTTCAATTCCATTTCTATTGTTGTAAATTGTATTATTGGCTACTACACAACTGTCCCCGGAGTTTAGTTGAATTCCATCATCACCTGAGTTTGCTACAACATTGCGAAGTGCCTGAAAAGAGCTATTACTCGAATAAATACCTTCATTGTTTGCATGTAATATCTGACAATAAGTAACTTTGTCTGCGTATCCGTTAATATTAATATTTTCGTTGTTTGAATTTTTAACTATCATTTGAGATATTTCGACATAATCACCATCGATTACAACCAAATCATTAATAGTACCCAAACCGTCGATTATTGTAGCATCTGCAATACCTTTATAAGTAATCATATCATTAATTGCAGCACCAGATTCAGTGAGAGTAACCTGTTCTGAATATGTTCCGGGGAGAACCCGTACAGTATCACCGGGAGCAAGGATACCGGATCCGAAATCTATCGAACCCCAGGCTGTTCCTTCTGTTTTCCCATCATTTTCATCATCACCTGATGTACTAACGTAATATGTATTGTATTTTTCAAATGCTCCGATATCAGGAGCAGGTCCATTGAATTCGTAGCCGATATCCAAACCAGCATTGATATCAAGTGAACCTTCCAGTAATTCATATCTATTATTTGTTGTATCATAGAATAAAGCTTTGGCGCTGATTCCGCCGGCTGAATCAACTATACCGTTATAATCACCCTTGGAATTCCCCCAAATATTGTTGAATCCTGCAATTATCTGATCTGAACCTTTGACACCATTTCCACCGTTGCTTGAAATTATGTTGTTAAATATACGAGCTGATGTGATATCTTTCCAAAACTCTATACCATGTGATTTATTATTAATGATAACATTATGGTAGAAATTATTTTCAAACTCTGCTGAATTTTCGAGGACGATTGCTACTGCATTTCCATTAATAATTACATTACGTGTATACGTATTATAGTTGCCAGCAATTTCCATCCCATACCAGGTAGAATTGTCAATCAAGCAATTATCTATTGTGATTGAATCACCATTAACAACCAAACTACTACCAAATGTATTTTCTATCTTTATATTTGATATAGTTAACTGAGTACCATTCGCAACTACACCATAATTTTGAGAACCGGATATTCTTAAGTCTGCAACAGAGATATAATTACCATTTATACTTAGGATAGTACTATTACCAAAATCGTTTACAATATTTATGTCACCTAAACCAATTTTGTTATAGACAATGTAATTGATGTTTGTTCCAGAAGTATTCAACTGGAGAGTACTCCCTGGTGCATAATTACCGGGGTAGATAAAAACAGTATCTCCGGGATTGAGCACACCTGTCTGATCACCGTTATCAATCGACAACCACGCGTTTGTTGAGTCAAGTCCCGAATTGGAATCATCACCGGATGAAGTAACGTAGAAGTTGGTCGCTGAAACGGTTGAAATAATGCTAGCCCAGAGTATGAGAAAAAGCCACTTTTTCATATTATATATATATCTATATTTTTTCCTATTATATCGGAGTATTATCTCGATTTTTAACATCCTGAAGCTACAAATTTTCACTAACTGATATTAACAATGAGATTTCACTTTTAAACTGTTTCAAATTGAATCATTTGCCCCTTGTTCTAATTGTCAGGCTAAATACAATAGATAAAAAATTCAACCTTAAACGGAAAACCTAACAACTCGGGTAGGTAGTTTTTCCATAATTATAGATTTTACATGAAGTTAGGAGGGTTTAATTGTTACTTTTTTATGTAACCTGATATTTTGAACAAAACCTTCATAAATTTGTTATCTAAAAGATTGATAAATGTTTAAAAGCATAGTAAACTTAGATACATATATGCTATGTTTCAAAGAATTTTTCAGGAGATTATATGATTGATGATAGAAATAAAAGATTAGCTGAAGAGATAATCTACGAAAATAAAGAATGGCTCGAATCACTTGATTATGTCTACCAGAATCAGGGACCTGATCGGGTCAAAGAGCTTCTGAAGCTGATGCAGCTTCGAGCTCAGCAGCACTCGGTTCATATTCGATTTACAGCCAAAACTCCGTACATAAACACTATTAATGTAGAAGAACAACCGAGTTATCCGGGTAGTCGTGAGATTGAACGGCGAATCAAATCTATTATCCGCTGGAATGCGATGGCGATGGTTGTACGGGCTAATTGGCAGGCTGAAGGTATAGGTGGACATATTTCGACATTTGCATCATCAGCAACTTTGTACGAAGTAGGCTTTAACCACTTTTTCCGGGGCTCTCACGGAGACAAACCGGGTGATATGGTATATTTTCAGGGGCATGCAGCCCCGGGGATTTATGCCAGAGCATTTTTAGAAGGCAGGATTTCAAAAGAGCATCTGGAAAATTTCCGCAGAGAACTGAGTCCGAACGGCGGACTATCGTCCTACCCTCACCCCTGGCTGATGCCGGAATTCTGGCAGTTCCCTACGGTCTCGATGGGGCTTGGTCCTATAATGGCTATTTATCAGGCACGGTTAAACCGGTATCTTGAAGACCGGGGAGTTTTGAATAATCCGAACCAGCGTGTCTGGGCGTTTTTAGGTGACGGTGAAACCGACGAACCGGAATCACTCGGAGCAATAACACTCGCATCAAGAGAACATCTTGATAATCTCACTTTTGTAATCAACTGTAATTTACAGAGACTTGACGGACCGGTACGCGGGAATGGAAAAGTTATTCAGGAGCTCGAAGCAGCTTTCCGCGGCGCCGGATGGAATGTTATCAAAGTAATCTGGGGTTCGGATTGGGATCCGCTCTTAGCTGAAGATAAAGAAGCTGCTTTAGTAAAAGTCATGGATGAAGTTCCCGACGGACAATTTCAAAAGTATACCGTATCCGATGGTGCTTTTATCCGGAAAGATTTCTTCGGTAGAGACCCGCGAGTTTTAGAACTTGTAAAAAGTTATTCTGACGACCAACTGCAGAAATTAAGACGGGGTGGACATGACCCGCAAAAAGTTTACGCAGCTTACAAAGCGGCTGTGGAACACAAAGGACAGCCGACGGTAATTCTTGCGAAAACAGTCAAAGGCTACGGTCTTGGTGAAGCAGGTGAAGGCAGAAATATTACCCATCAGCAGAAAAAACTGAATGAGGATGAACTGAGAACATTCAGAAGCCGTTTTGGAATACCCCTTGATGACAATATTGTTTCAGAGGCTCCGTTCTATAAACCAGCTGAGGATTCAGAAGAGATCAGATACCTGAAAGAACGCCGTGCTGAACTTGGCGGATATCTACCGAATAGAAAAATAGTTAGCGCAAAACTTCCAATACCTGATGATGATATTTATACTGAATTTTATTCCGGTTCCGGAAACAGAAAAATAGCAACGACGATGGTTTTTGTTCATATCCTTTCAAAACTATTAGCAGATAAAGAATTGAGTAAATTTATCGTTCCGATTGTACCGGATGAAGCGCGTACGTTCGGTATGGAATCATTATTCAGAAAATACGGTATTTATTCCCGTTTTGGTCAGACCTATGATCCGGTTGATAAAGAAAGTCTTTTGTATTACAAAGAAGCCCGAGATGGCCAGATTCTTGAAGAAGGCATTACTGAAGCCGGTTCGATATCATCATTTATAGCAGCAGCAACGGCATATACTAACCATGAAACAACTCTTCTTCCCTTTTTCATCTTTTACTCGATGTTCGGATTCCAGCGAATCGGTGATTTAATATGGCTTGCCGGAGATATTCGTGCTCGCGGATTCTTAATCGGCGGTACATCAGGACGTACAACGCTTGCTGGAGAAGGTCTGCAGCATCAGGATGGACACAGTCATCTGATAGCAATGTCGGTGCCGAACTTACGGGCGTATGACCCGGCTTTTGCGTTTGAACTCGCTGTCATTATTAAAGATGGTATGGACCGGATGTATCAGAAACAGGAAGATATCTTTTACTACATCACGGTTATGAATGAATTTTATGAGATGCCGGAGATGCCGGAAGGTTCCGAAGAGGGAATCTTAAATGGAATTTATAAATTCAAGGAATCATCAAACAGCCGGAAAAAATTCAAGGCACATCTGTTTGGGTCCGGTGCTATTCTGAATGAGGCTCTGAAAGCACAGAAGATTCTCGAAGAGGAATATGATGTCGCTTCGGACGTCTGGTCGGTGACCAGTTACAAGCAGCTGTATACTGATGCGATTTCTACCGAACGGTCAAACCTTTATTTGGATAAGAAAAAACAGGAGCAGCCGTTTATTGAAAAAGCTCTGGAAGGTGAGACCGGAGTATTTATCGCAGCATCGGATTATATGAAAGCGATCCCGGCAACAATAGCAAATTGGATTCCGGGAGAGTTTGTTATCCTTGGTACCGATGGATTCGGTCGCAGTGAGACCCGTGAAAAATTAAGAGATTTCTTTGAAGTCGATGCGAAACATATTGTTTTTGCAGCCCTGAAAGCTATGGCTGCTGAGAACAAACTATCATCGACAGTTTTGAAAAAAGCATATAAAAATCTGCAGTTAGATCCGGACAAATCTGATCCGCTCACATCTTAAATGCAGAAAGGAAAATTATGATTAAAGAAATTAAAGTTCCTGATATTGGTGAAAAAGTCGAATCAATGACCTGCGTAGGTGTTCTGGTAAAAGCGGGTGATTCAATCGAGGTCGACCAGGGAATTATTGAAGTTGAGACAAGTAAAGCGATGGTTGAAATCCCATCACCGGAAAAAGGTGTTATTACTGAAATACTCGTTTCGGTTGATGATGAGTTAAAAATCGGTCAGCTTATCGCAAAGATTGACACTGCCGGTAATGGTGCAAGTTCCGAAAAGTCAGAAGAGAAAATAGAGTCCAAAACTCAGGATACAGAGAAACAAAATGAACCGGACAGAGAACCGGCAAAAGAAACATCTTCTGAAGATCACTCCCCTTCAATTGCACCAATGTCTCTTGAGGATACTATCCCTGTTGAGGAAAGACCTGAAAGAGCTATTCAGGCTGCCGCCTCTCCCTCGGTCAGACGCTTAGCGCGACAGCTTGGCGCTGATGTAAACCTGATTAACGGAAGCGGTCCGGGTGGACGAATCAGTCTCGATGATGTTAAAGCGTATGTTAAAACAGCAATGACTTCAATAACACATACAGCCACCCAACAACAAAAGAAAACAGTTCCTCTGCCTAATTTCAGTAAGTATGGCGATGTCAATCATGAACGACTCTCAACAGTCCGAAAATTGATTGCTGAAGGAATCAGCCATGCATGGAATTCTATTCCACAGGTTACCCAGTTTGATAAAGCTGATATTACCGGGTTGGAAGTATTTCGTAAAAAGCTGAATGATAAGATTCCGAATAAAGAGGGAAAAATTACAGTTACTGCAATCCTGATGAAAATTCTTGCTGAAGGACTGAAAAAGAACCCAAGGTTCAATGCCAGTATTGATATGGATAAGCATGAGATGATTTATAAAGATTATATACATATCTCAATAGCTGTTGACACCGAGCGGGGACTTCTGGTACCGGTTGTTAAAGATGTCGATAAAAAAGGGATTAAACAACTCGCTATCGATTTAAATGATATCGCCGAACGGACCCGGACGAACAAAATCTCTCCTGATGAACTTGAGGGTGGTACATTTACAATTTCTAATCAAGGCGGAATCGGCGGTACAAATTTCACCCCGATAGTTAATTGGCCGCAGTGTGCGATTCTGGGAGTGAGCCGCGCTGAGCAGGAACTCCGATTAAAGGGAGACTCACTCGAGCAAAGACTGATGCTGCCGCTGTCGCTTTCTTATGATCATAGAATTGTCGATGGTGCTGATGCATCACGTTTCCTGAGGTGGGTATGTGATGCTCTAACTCAACCGCTAACTCTTTTTTTAGATAATTAACTCTGGGAGAATATATATGTCTGCAAATAAATCTACTGATGTTGCCGTTATCGGCGGTGGACCCGGCGGCTATGCTGCTGCCTTTATGGCTGCTGATTTGGGTAAACGGGTTACTCTTATTGACCCGAAAGAAAATCCGGGTGGTGTTTGTCTCTATCACGGATGTATTCCGTCAAAAGCTCTTTTGCATATAGCGAAGCTTTTATCAGAAGCGGAAGAAGCCCATCAATGGGGAGTAACTTTTTCTAAACCGAAAATCAACCTGAAAAAGCTTCGTTCATGGAAAGAGGAAGTCGTAGAAACGATGACCTCAGGATTAGGAACGTTGTCTACTCAGAGAAAAGTTGAACATATTAAAGGTATGGCAAAATTCACTTCATCAAACTCTTTGATCGTCAAAACAAACGACGGTAAAGAAGAGATTCTGAATTTTGAACATGCAATCTTAGCAACCGGAACCGAACCACTGAAACTTCCGATGATTGATTTTAAATCAAAGGATATATTAGACTCAACCTCTGCTCTTGATTTGCACAAAATACCAAAGTCGATGCTGGTTATCGGTGGCGGGTATATCGGATTGGAACTTGGCACTGTATATGCAACCCTCGGTACAAAAGTCTCGGTAGTTGAAATGCAGTCGAGTTTGATGTCTACCGTAGACAAAGACCTTGTAAATGTTTTAACAAAACGGCTGGATACTTTGTTTGAGGACGTTTACCTCAGTACAAAAGTTACCGAAGTTAAAGAACAGAAAAACGGCATAAAAGTAACTCTGCTTGATAAGGATGAAAAATCGACAGATAAACTGTTTGAACAGGTACTTGTTTCAATCGGCCGTAAACCGAATACAAAAAATCTCGGACTGGAACTTACTTCCGTTAAAATAGATAAACGCGGTTTTATTGTTGTTGATAATCAGATGAAAACTAATGACCCTTCTATCTTTGCTATCGGTGATATTGTAGGCGAACCGCAACTTGCCCATAAGGCAACCCACGAAGGTCGGGTTGCAGCCGAAGTTATTGCCGGGAAAAAATCAGCGTTTGAACCTCAGGCTATCCCGGCTGTTGTTTTTACAGATCCGGAAATTGCCTGGTGCGGTATTACGCATGATGAAGCAAAGAAAAAGAATCTCGATGTTGAGATTGTTCGCTTCCCCTGGGCAGCATCGGGTCGTGCCGTTACAATCGGCCGGACTGATGGTCTTACAAAACTTATCATAGACAAAGAGACTGAACGGATTCTCGGTATTGGTATGGCAGGTGTCGGAGTCGGCGAAATGATTGGTGAAGGGGTCCTTGCGATTGAGATGGGAGCTGTTGTCACCGACCTCAGTTTGACTATTCACCAGCATCCGACTCTATCTGAGACTATTATGGAAGCTGCCGATATATTCCATGGTACATCAACGCATTATTATCGTCCCAAGAAGAAATAAAATTTAATACTGATACTTAAAAAAGCGTGACACAAATCGCGCTTTTTTAAAATTTAAAATATGACAATGAAGTTCTTACAATCACGAAATCTCAGTTTGTTGTTTTGGATAGCCGTCTCCGGAATTGTCTCCTATAGCGGTGCCCAGTTTGAACCGGGTACCTGGTATCAATCAATTCAAAAGCCTGAGTTGACTCCCCCCGGTTGGGTTTTTCCGGTCGTTTGGACATCATTATATATTATGATGGCAATTGCTGCCTGGAAAGTGTGGTTACAAGTTTTATCATTTACAGAGACTGCGATTTGGCTTTATATGGTGAAGATGCTGTTAAACGCAAGCTGGTCGTACATCTTTTTTGGAGTACATATTATCTGGCTATCGGTTGTAAACATCCTTGCTCTCTTTTTTGTCATAGTCGTTCTAATATATCTTTTTAATAAAATCTCAAAAACAGCTGCAAAACTAATGATTCCTTATGCGATCTGGGTAGGCTTTGCATCATTTTTAAACATTCGAATCTGGATGCTAAATTAAGATGTTTAAATTAAACATATAGTTGTTTTTATTCCAATCAATGATATCTGCTCTGTTAACACTTCATACTTTAATCGAATCACTTCAATAATATCATTTTCCTTGACTCGCTATACTTATCCGTAACAAGTGAATACAGATATACTCCAGAGGCTACCGCTGTTCCGGTTTTATCTTTTCCGTCCCACACTACTGAATATGAACCGGCTGAAAGTTCTTTATCTACAAGGATGGAGACTTCCCGACCCAGTATATCATATACTGTCAATCGAACATCTGATTTTGCAGGAAGAGACAGTTGTATTGATGTCGATGGATTAAACGGATTAGGGTAATTCTGAGAAAGTGAAAAATCATCAGGGAGGGTTCCATTAGCTATCGGTTCAATTCCGGTTTGGACATTAATAAAGTCAGAAGCAACTTGAGAATTATAACTTAAAATACCAAATGCCGAGGTTCTTGTTGCTGAAGCGTAATAAGTATTACTTTCTCCAATAAAATATATGATAGTTGTAACAAGAGTAAATGACGATATTAGGCTATCATTATTATCATACGTGTTTGTCGTAGCCCGTCTATCTTCAACGATTCTTAAACAGTTAAAAGAATTAGAATTATATTGCACTGTTCCATAGGCATTTGCATGGAAATCTGAAGTATCAAACATTATGGAATAACTGTTTGTACTATAGACTGATGAATGACGATGTGATGTCCATTGATCATTATAGTTAACGGGGAATGTCCATTGGGGCGTCATATTGTTGAATGATTGAACTGATTCACCGGAACTACCTGAATGGTAGCATAATCCTTCATAGTTGTAGACAGAAGGTGTAGAGTTATAATACTGCCATGCAGAATCGGAACCGACGATACTCATCATACACAGGTTCCCATCAGGAAAACTATCATTTCGTGGACTTGATGCAGGATCAACAGAAATAAATATATTACCACCATCGTAACCCCTTGCCGAAAAATCCCAGTTCATCGATCCACCGGTACCGGCTAATAAGGAATTGAAAAAATCCGCCGTCATAAAAATATCATTTGGATAAGTGATAACTGTACCCGGTGCCGGTTGAAACAGGTTTTCATCGATTGAAATCTGCGCAGACAAGCTTGTGCATAAAAAACACAAAACAAAGATACTTTTAAATAAAATTTGTTTCATCTGTCCTCTCCAATTTGTAATAAGTTTCAAACAACATGATTATAGACTGATTATATCTATTTATTTTCCGGTATACAAGTATTTTCAATCAGACGATAAGAAATCTTGCTATTTTTACCGGTATCATTTAGATTAAACTGTTGGGAATAGGAACTTTACTGATTCTATACTGTTAAATAAGTAAGATTTTAAAAGTAATATACAAACAAAGTTACTATTTGGAAGCGCAGATTGAAAAGCAGATATTTTACACTAATAGTTTCTCTATTTTTTTCCATAGGTTTACTAAACGGCTGTTCTGACAGCTCGGGGAAGAATAATCAGCAAAAAAACAAGCTAATCCCGGCTGTAGAAGCTGTCCAGACCGGATACGGAGCGCTTCCCTTAGTCGAAAGACTAAGCGGTGTTGTCCGGGCTAAAAATCAGGTCGATATTTACGCGGAAATTTCAGCTATAGTTTCAGATGTTCATGTTAATAATGGGGATAAAGTCAAACAAGGCGACCGGCTGGTGACATTACGCCAGAAAGAGTTCGTAGAAAGACTAAATCAGGCAAAAGCATCACTGCAGATTGCGGAAGCACAAGCTAAGCAATCCGAAGCTCGATACAACGAGTTACAATTATCTTTAAAGCGGTACGAATCACTATCTGAAAAGGGTCTGACTTCTGAAGCCGAGTTTGAAACGATTAAAACCGAAGCTCTTTCGGCACAGGCGGATTTTGACCTTTCCAAAGCACGGGTTGCACAGGCAAAAGCAAATGTAGCAGAAGTCGATGAAAATCTCTCCAAAACCGTTATCCGTTCCCCTATCTCAGGAATGGTCGGAAGTAGAAATGCTGAAGTCGGTATGACTGTTGGGAGTTCCACAAAACTTTTTACCGTAGGACAACTTGATACGGTTATTGTTGAAGTCATCCTGACCGACCGGATGCTAAACTATATAGAAACCGGTCAACGCTCTGACATCATTTCAACAACCTTACCCTCAGGTTCTGTCAGTTCAAAACTTACCCGCATCTCC
>QQUK01000036.1 GCA_008501655.1 Calditrichota bacterium | reverse complement strand
CCATTCCGATAGCGGTGCCATCTTCGACAATTCCAAAATCGACCATATCAACAAAATTGAGAAGGACCGAATAATCAGTTGTTAATGGACACTGCGTAAATGAATACCTTGCAAAGACAATAAACCCAATCCGGTCATTTAATCTGTTTGATATAAATTTCTTAATCTCTTCTTTGGCTACAAACAATCGGTTATTCGGTTTAAAATCCTCAGCCTGCATTGATGATGATACATCAAGGGCTAACATAATATCCACCCCTTCAGAACTTGTTTCCCGATATTCAGTACCGGACCTTGGTCTGGCAAAAGCAACGATAAACAAGGCGATAGCAAGCACCCGAAAGACCAGCAGAATAAAGCGATACTTCTGTCTGCTCGAGCGGGCAGCTCGTTTGACAATTTTGACATCAGAATATTTTATTGCGGCAGACCGGAATCGTTTTTTGCGAAGATGGAAATAAACCATTAATGCAATTAACAATGCTCCAAGAATAAATATTATCAGCGGAGGAATTGTTCCTTCGAGCATATTAAAAAAATTGTATGAGAGTCCTGAGAATTCCCATCCGTTCATGATATCTTTTCCTCTTCTGCTGCTTTGGTTTCAGTTGCAGGCACAACAGGCTGTGCTGCTTTAGCGCGTATCAAAGCTTCTTCTTCCTCTTTTTGTTTCAGGAAACGAACTTCATCAATCAGTTTATGCACCGAATCAAAATCTTCATCTATCCGTTCATACTGAGGAGTGAATTTAGCAAACTTCACCAGGTCAGCATGACGGAAAAACATTTTAGTACGGTTAAAAATATTTTCGCTGATAGCTTCATCTTTGTAGCTGACCAAAAACTCTTCGGTTGTCATATCAAGGTAGTTCTTATCAAATATCTTATCACAGAATGCTTTATAAATCTCCGTCAATTCAAAATAGTATTCTCTGAATTTTTTCTCTGTGACATACGGCTTTTGATTCAATAATGCTAATTTTTCAAATGCGATTTCCCATGCCGGACGGTTATCGACAAACTCTTCCTCTGCTTCAACTTTCCTGAGTCTTCTCCAAATCAGGTATCCGATAATCAAAAGAACGAATAAGATACCACCACCCCAATAAAAGTAAGGACGGTAATCACGTTCGAATTCATACTGTGCTTTAAGCGGTTTGATATCGGTGGAATCATCAACATTCAGAAGTAATGAAAGAACCTTAATCGGTACACCTTCTGAAAGAAGTGCCTTCCGGGAACTATCCGGCATCTCAAAAATCACCGGAATCGGCGGAATAATATAATCACCGGTTGTAAACGTCGACAAGACAAATATATTTTCAGATTGGATTCGACCATCATTGAGAGTTGAAACAATATCAGGACGATAATCTTTGACATCAAATGCACCAAGATTTGCTCCAAGGGGAGGCGGAACAAGAGTCAATGTTGAATCGTATGTGATAGTCAGTTTATATTCGACAAGGTCACCAATGTAAATTTCCGCTTTATCAATTGATGTTTTTATCTCAATACCGGGGAGATTAGAAACAGTGTCAACAGATGCATCACTCTGAGCGAAAACTCCGGAAGATGTCAAAATGAAACAAACTACTAATATGTAAAACAACTTCCGCATTTATACCCGTTTCTCCCGCATCTTAAAGAAATTTATTAACGGTACAATATATGACTGGTCGGTACGAATATTTATAAAATCTAAATTGATAAGGCTAAAACCTCTTTTTAAATTTTTATTATCCTCATCAGCACGAGCGGCAAATTCATTACGAAACTGCCTGGAACCTGTATCAATTAAAAATATCTCACCGGTCTCGGCATCTTCAAGTTCTATCAGCCCGATATTATCAAATGAACTTTCTCTCGGGTCAGAAATTTTCATAGCAATGACGTCATGCTTGTTATTGGCAATCTGCAGCGGTTTATAAAAATTCTCTGATAAAAAGTCAGATATCAAAAAAACAACAGATTTCCGCTTGATAACTTTGTTAAAATATTCCAAAGCTCCGTTAATATCGGTACCGACCGATTCCGGTTCAAAATAGAGAATCTCCCGAATGAGACGGAGAACATGGCCTCTTCCTTTTTGAGGTGGTATGAACTTTTCGATCTTATCGGTAAAGATTATCAAACCGACTTTGTCATTATTTTTAATCGCTGAAAAAGCAAGAAGGGCACACAACTCAGCTGCTGTTTCCGATTTAAAACGGTCTTTGGTACCGAATTTTCCTGACGAAGATGCATCAAAAAGAAGGACTACCGAAAGCTCACGTTCCTCTTTGAACTCTTTGATATAAGGATATCCGGTGCGGGCAGTGACATTCCAGTCAATCAGACGGATATCATCCCCCGGTTCATACTGGCGAACTTCCTCAAACTCCATACCCTGACCTTTGAAAGTCGAATGGTATTCACCTGAAAAAAGGTCATTGACCAGTTTTTTGGTTCGGATTTCTATTCGGCGTATCTTTTTGAGTATCTCTTTCGGGATCATAACCTACTATGGAACCTCTATAGCATCAAAAATTTTCGAAACGATATTATCAGAACTGATTTCTTCCGCCTCAGCTTCGTAGGTAATCAAAATTCTGTGACGGAGGACATCATGACCGATAGCTTTAATATCTTCCGGTGTTACATATCCACGGCCTTTTAAGAACGCATGGGCTTTGGCAGCAAGGTTGAGATAAATGGTAGCACGCGGTGAAGCACCAAAAGAAATCAAATCTTTAATTTCAGCAAGACCGTATTTTTCCGGTTCACGGGAGGCAAAAATTATATTGATAATATATTCTTTTACTTTATCATCAATATAGATCCCCCGAACGGTTTCACGGGCTTTGATAATATCTTCGGTTGAAATAATCCGCTCAATGGTAACTTTTTCATTTGAAGTATTCCTGTCCATAATCAGCCGTTCTTCAGAAGGAGTCGGA
>QQUK01000245.1 GCA_008501655.1 Calditrichota bacterium | reverse complement strand
TGACGGGATTGCTGAATTGATTTTCAATTATGAAAAAGATAATAAAACTACCAGCCAGTTCATTAAAAAATTGTATAAGAATAAATATATTTATGGGAGCGATATCAAACAGTTCCGGGGTAAACAGATAAACATCGAACCGGTCAATGGACAAAAGATGAATCTTGACGGAGAACTGATTGACATGAAGTATGATATAATTGATATAGAAATCAAAAGCAGAAAATTTAAAATCTTTTCTTAGATTATAACATGAATAGAATTATTCTAACATTTTTACTTTGCTCACTCTCGATTGCAACATATGCCGATGAACCGACAATCAAAGAACAACAACCAGCTGGCGACACGCTTGTATTTATAGACACAACACTGCTCACCGGAACAGCCAAAGTAACCGACACCGTCAATTTTGAAAAGCATTTAAACCAACAACCAACTAAAGCTCTTTTCAAATCGATGTTTATTCCGGGATGGGGACAGGTCGGCAATAAACGGTATATTAAAGGACTCTGTTTTTTTGCTTTTGATGTCTGGATGATATCCAAAGCTCTCGACCACAAGAAAAAAGCACGTGATTTCTGGAACCAGTACGAAGAGAGTGAAACCATATCTGAAAAGAATTATTACTACAATCTATACTCAGGTGAAAAAGATGAACGCAACAAGTTTACCTGGTATGCGGTAATCACATCTTTTATCGCCATGTTTGATGCTTACGTTGATGCCCACCTCAGTGGTTTTCCAGCTAAACATGACAACAACAAATTTTCTCTTGATATAGATAAAACAGAAGACTACGATACAAAGATCAGTCTGAATCTTTCGTTTTAATGCTCTAAAATAAAATCTTTGACATCAAGCCCAAATCGTTCCGGCTCGACTTTACGAACAATCCTTCGATGATCATTATCCGGCGAATAAAGATCCGCCCATTCCGGTGAATCAAATATTCCGTTTTTATCACCGACGATTTTGACATATGGTTTCGTTTTATCTGTACTATTGTTGGATAAAATCAAAGCAAGTTCATCAGTTGTCAATAGCACAAGGGAACCTACCGGATAAACCCCGACAATATCATTAAACAGTTTGAGTAAAAATCCGTCAAATTTCACTTTCATCTGATACTGCATCTTCTTGATAACATCCTCCGGTTCGATATTCTTTTTCAGATAAACACGCCCTGATGACAATGCATCGAAAGTATCAACAATAGAGATGATTTTTGAAAAGAGAGTCGTCTCCCTTTTGTCTAAACAGAGCATTGGATAACCGGTAAAATCATTATTGATATGATGTTCAAATGCCCCCCGGGCTGCCCGGGCCGTATGCATATCAAATTTGAGATTCCGAAGGATCGTCTTAGCACCAAGATGGGGATGCATCTGCATCTGTATCCAGTCATTTTCATCATACGCATCAGGTTTGGTAATCAAATCAGTCGGAAGTTTCACTTTACCTATGTCATGGAAAAGTGCTGTAAAACCAAGCTGAGAAAGTCTCGCACGGTCAAGACCTAAACGTACTCCCAGAGTCAGTGAATAAACAGCTACATTGGTTGAATGAGCATAGGTATAATCATCAAAATCTTTAATAGAGGCAAGCTCGACAAGTGACGATTCATCTTTGGAAATATGATCAATAAGCGAGTGGACAATTCTTTTTGTTTTGGCGATGTTTACATCAGATTCCTGCTGGGTATTAACAACAATCTCTTTGACAACCGACATTGCTTTGAAAAAGGTCGACTTCGCCTGGGTCCGATACTGCTTAACCATCTCTTCAGTCAACATCCCCCCTCTGGATGCTGATGCTTTTGATAACAGTTTTATCGAGGCGAGTTTGTTCTGTTTTAATTTTTCCGAAAGGGAATCAATATTATCCGACTGTGGTTTGATTTTCGACATAAAAATAAAAAACTGTTCCAATTCTTCAAATGAGATAGTTCTATTGAAACTAATCCCGCCCATGCCAAGTTTATCCCATTCATGAACAACAGCATTAGCACCGGAAAGCCCGGATCCATCAAACCGTACCATAGATTCATTGACAAAATAGCGTCCTGCGATGACTTTTAACTCAATAAAATCATATTCAGTACCCAGATTTCCCATTGCCTTTTTAAAAACTTCAAACTGCTGTTTGAATGTTTTATTATTGGTATCAACAATCCTGGCCGTTTTATACTGTACAAAAAACGCATTGAGAAATTTCTCTTCGGCTTTTCCTGCAAGTGAACGGTGTATCTCTTTTTCAACTGTTGGGGTCATTTTTCATCTATTCCGTAAATATATTCTCTTCGTTTTCGGAGTGCCTGCTGTGCCTGTTTTTTTAAACTGGGTCGGAGAGATTTGGAAAGCTTCAAAAGCTCCCGTTCACACTTTTCAGACTTATTTACAGACAAAGCTTCAAGTGCAGCCATGCGGAAAAACATCATTGATGAATTCCTGAAAATATTAAAAGTTCTGGCTATCTGTACTAAATAACTGACCGCTTCTTCACTGCCAAGTTTTGAATAAGCTACTAATAAACTTTGCTGATCGGAGTGATCAAGTGACACAAAACTATCTGAATTTATAATATCGGTAATCGTATCAAAAGCCGGTTTCCCTCGATGAGAAACAATCGCCTCAACCGCTGAACGTCCGATTTCCCGGCTGCTGTCTATGACTATTCGCTTGAGAATAGGAAGCACTTTATCATTCGGTGAGTCTTTTAAAGATTCCACCAATGCCAGACGAATAGATTCATCACGGTGCTCTGCTACCTTGGATAAATAATGAAGTGATTTATCATCACCGATTTGTGCAAGTACTCTGATTGCATTGATGACAACATCTGCACGTTTATCATATATTCCCTTACCGACGACATCAATATTCTTTTTACCGTTTTTTGCCAGAAATTCAATAACAACATCGTGGTGATGTTTATGTTCAATTGA
>QQUK01000321.1 GCA_008501655.1 Calditrichota bacterium | reverse complement strand
CTGCTGCACCCCGGATACAGCCGTTGTATATACTTTAATTCTCACTGCAACTGACTCTTGTGGAGCTGGAGATGCAGACACAACCTTAGTAACTGTTGAATTGAACGAAGCCCCATTTGTTGACGCAGGTGAAGATTTTGCCGTCTCGCTTTGCGGACCGGGTGAAGTCTGTATAACTCCGACGATAATCGACGACAACCTTGCTGAAATTATTTTTCAATCTGGTACATTCAGAGAAGAATCCCAGGAGTACTGCATGTCAGTTTCATTCCCGGGTAATAAATATGCAATCTTTACAGCTATCGACTCCTGCGGACTTTCAACTGTAGATACCGTTCATTTCACTGTAACTATGAGTGAAGGACCGTTTGTCAATCTTGGAAATGACCTCGACTTATTCCAGTGTGAAAACTCTGAAATTTGTATCGATGTTGAGACAATAGCAAACTATACAGATTTAGTTGTAAGCGGTGGTGCTCTGTTTAATGCAGAAACATCCCAGATATGCTTCCTGCCGGAAGGTCCCGGAATTTATCAGTTTGCTGTGAGTGTTACCGATACTTGTGGACTTTCCTCAGCTGACACAATTAACGTAAACGTCAGCTTTAATGATAGTCCGATTGTTTCACAGATGCCGGATACAACAGTTTATATCTGTTCCCCGACAGCTATCTGTCTGCCACTCTCAGTAGAAGACAATAATATTGCCTCGATTACGACTAATGTCGGCTCTTATGCCGATGGTCAGGTTTGTTTTGTCCCTTACGATTCAGGAATGTTTGAAATAATTGCTACTATAGTAGATTCTTGCGGTGTCACAATCGTTGACACTGCAAACGTTCATGTCTTAACTGATCAGGGAATTCAAATCACCGGTCAGGCAGATACTACAATATTTGTTTGTGAACTCGATACAATGTGCTTCCCGGTTTATGGAATTCCTGAAAATGCTGAAGTTTCAGTCTCCGGTATCAATGTATCGTACAATAGTGAAAATTCAACAGTCTGCTTTGTACCGGAATGTGCCTTATCCAATAAGATTACTGTTACCGCATCAACCCCATGTGGTGATTACTCATATACATTTACAGTTACCGTTCTATGTAACTCCGCTCCATTAGTGATTCTCCCGCAGGATACTGCACTGGTAATTTGTGAACCATCTGATGTCTGTCTCCCGGTAGGAATTACCGATGTTGATATGAATCTTGGTTCTGTGGAAGTTACAAACGGTACTTATGACCCGGTTCTGCATCGGGTATGTTTCCCGGTTGATACAGCCGGTGCTTATGTTATAGGTGTTACAGCTACCGATACATGCGGTGCAACCGACTATGATGAGATAGTTGTTGCTGTTTCTCTCAATGAAGCTCCAAGTATCTTCTTCAGCTCTACAGATACAACAGTCTATGAATCATGTGACAGCAATGAAGTCTGTGTCCCGCTAACCGTTTCCGATCCGGATAATAATCTGGTTTCAATCACATCGACAAACGGATACTACAATGAAGAACTGAGTTCTATCTGCTTTGTCCCTCAATCATCCGGTGAAGTCTGTATTGCTGTTACCGTTACGGATGCCTGTGGTCTGACAACCGTTGATTCAGTATGTATCAATGTTGAAGTCGGCGGATATGCTGTATTCGAATGCCCGACAAATAATCAAATCGTTGCTGATTCAGTATGCGGACCTTCAGAAATTTGTGTTCCGCTTGCTATCAGTGGTGAAATCAATTCAGTCAGTTCTACAATGGGTACTTATGAAAACGGTCAGCTCTGCTTCTTTGCTGATACAGCTGGTACATATACAATAACATCAACAGTATATGGTGACTGTAACGAAGTTACCTGCACCTATACAGTCGAAGTAAACTGGCTTACCGATGTTGCTATCAACTGTCCTTCAGATATAGATACCCTCTTATGCGGACCGGATACCCTTTGCTTTACATACTCTACAACCGATGCTGAGTCAGTCTCAGTTAATGCACCGGCATATATTTCCGAAGGTTCGACCGTTTGTCTCCCGATTGATACAGCCGGCAGCTATCTGGTTACACTGACTGCCAATGGTGCCTGCGGTGTTGATACCTGCAGCTTTACTGTTGATGCGAGATTCAATTCTGCACCGACAATCGTAGCTGAAGATACAACCTTGACGGTTTGTGCCATTGATTCCGTATGTATACCATTTGAAGTTCTTGATATCGATTCAAATGTTGTTGATGTTTCCACTTCATTAGGTGTCATAAACGGCAACACGGTATGTATCCTTCCGATAGCTTACGGTCAGTCTTCTGTGGTTATTACGGCAACAGACGAATGCGGTGCTCAGACTAATAAAACAGTAAATATAAATCTTATCCAGGGGGCAACAGCTCTGATAACCTGTCCTCAGGATCAGTTTGCCACCTTATGCGGCCCTGATTCCGTCTGTGTTCTCGTTCCGATAACACCATTTGATGCAAACATTACAATACTTGAAAATGGTGAACCGGCGAACGCAAACTATAATCCGGAAACAGGAAATCTCTGTTTCTATGTAGAATCTGCAGGAACTCATACTATAACAGTAATAGCTGACGCGTTCTGCTCGTCAGATACATGTTCATTCGACGTAACTGCAACAGTTTCACTGCCGCCGACAGTTTCCTGTCCGGCTGAAATCGACACACTCATCTGTCTGCCGGAACCGGATTCATTCTGCTTCCCGGTTGAGGTAGTCGGAACCGGAGTAGAGGTCATCGTTAACCCGGCTGGTTCTTATGCTGCCGGATATGTCTGTATCCCGGTTGATACAGCTGGTATCTACGATGTTGAAATCATCGCCTCAAGCGATTGTGGTGCAGATACCTGTAATACTTCAGTTTCGATTTCCGTTGATGCTGCTCCGATGGTTGTTGTACCAAACGATACGACGGTTTACTGGTGTCCGCAGGATACGAGT
>QQUK01000124.1 GCA_008501655.1 Calditrichota bacterium | reverse complement strand
ACAAGAACATGTTTGATATGTGTCACCGACAATCCTTCACCGGTAGCGTTCAACATACACTCCGTATGGTCTCTGGTTAAAACCTCATCGATAACTTTCACCGAACAATGAGAAGCAAGTCCAGCCAGAAGTACCGCGGATTTCACCTGTGCTGATGATACCGGTAGTCGGTATTCAAACGGCAAAAGCTTTCGACCTTCAATTTTTACCGGAAGTTTATTATCAGTCGCATAAAACTCTGCACCCATTTCAGAAAGCGGTTCTATTATTCTTTTCATCGGACGATTGGAAAGTGATTCGTCACCGGACAAAGTCACAGTCAAGTCGGAACCGGCAATTACTCCCGATAAGAGCCGAACGGTCGTCCCGGAATTACCACAGTCGATGATTAAATCTTCTGCAGCAATTGGTTTTTCCGGGGGAGTTAGTGTGATTTTATCCGAATCCTTTTCAACCTTAACTCCTAATGATTCTGCGGCTTTAATCGAGGTATTACAATCCTGGTTATCAGGGAAATTTCTGATTTCTATTTTATCTTTTGCAAGAATTGAAAAAAGTGCTGCCCGATGTGCTATCGATTTATCTCCGGGAACATGAATAATACCGCTGAATTTTTTAGACGGGGTTAAATCTTTCTTCATTCACATTCCTTGTCAACAACAGGTGCTAATGTTTTCATCTGCCTCATCAATTCAGCGAACATATCAGGTGTGATAGCTTGCGGACCATCGGATAATGCTTTTGAAGGATCATGATGAACTTCAATAATCAACCCATCAGCACCAACGGCAATCGAAGCTCGTGAGAGCGGAATCACTTTATCCCGTTTTCCTGTCCCATGGGAGGGATCGGATATTATTGGAAGATGTGAAGTACGTTTGACAAACGGTATCGCAGACAAGTCCAACGTATTCCGGGTGTGATCAGCAAACGTTCGAACACCCCGTTCACAGAGTACGACATTTTTGTTATCTTCAGCCATAATATACTCAGCAGCCATTAAAAATTCATCAAGGGTCGCTGACATTCCACGTTTCAAAAGTACCGGTTTTTTGGTGCGACCTGCTTTTCTTAACAACGAGTAGTTCTGCATGTTTCTGGCCCCGATCTGGATCATATCAGTATATTTAGCGACCAAATCGATTGTTTCAGTATCTACAGCTTCAGTAATAATTTTTAATCCGAATTTATCCCTGACTTCAGCAAGAATTTTCAAACCTTCTTCTTTCAAACCCTGAAACGCATACGGTGATGTTCTCGGCTTAAATGCACCGCCTCTGAATATCTTACCACCATGTTTTTTTATTGTCTCTGCAATGACCATACATTGTTCACGGCTTTCAACGGAACATGGTCCAGCCATAACGACAAACTCTTTCCCCCCGATTTTCACACCATCAACATCTATTATTGAATCGACTGGGAAAAATTCACGACTGACTAATTTAAACGGCTTGGTAACATGGATAATCTCTCTGACACCAAGCTGAGACATGATCATATCAGAGTCTACCCGTTCTTTGTTACCGGTTACACCTATTGCAGTACGCTGAGCACCAGGCATGGCATGAGGCTTTAGACCCATCTTTTTGATACAAGTGCAGACTTCATCTACCATTTCCTGGGTAGCATCAGTTTTCATTACTATAAGCATCTATAACTCCTCGATGAATCTTTGAATATATCTTCAAGTGATTCATCTTTTTTTATCTTTTCTATAACTTTATTAAGATTATTCTTATAGAGAAGCAAGGTTTTAATAATCTCGGTTTTATTTTCAGATATAATTTCCGACCAGACTGAATAGGGTGAACCGGACAAACGAAGCATCGAACGAAGTCCCGGTCCGGCAAGTTGAATTAAATTAGGATTAATCTGTCCTCCAAGTATTGTAGAAATCAATTGCGGAAGATGAGAAATTTCCGATACGAGTTCATCATGCAGTTGAGATGAGACTTCTACCCGCATTGCCTGAACAGCTCTAATCAGCCAGTCTATTTTCTTTTTGTTCGAATCGTTTAAAAGAATATCTTCAGAAAGGTACCAGGCATGGTTTTTGAATAGCTTGTCCGATGCATTTTTAAACCCGGCTTTTTCTCTGCCAGCCATTGGATGAGTTGGCAGAAATTGTGTCCCTTCAGCAAATTTTAAATTCTTTGCAAGTTTTGTTATCGGGGTTTTCACAGCACCGGTATCTATTATCAGGCAATCTGTAAGAGTTTTGATTTTTGATAGTTTCTCAAGATTTGTTTCATTTGCTTTGTGCGGAGCTGCCAGAATAATTATATCCGCATTTTCAACAGCTTTGGCAAAGCTTGATACCGCTCGTACCTTATGCAGCTTATCACGTCTGAGCGAATCAAGTGTCCCTTTTCGGTCGAATGCTGTGATTTCAACGGATTTGTATCTTTTCAGAATATCGAGCGCAATACACCCACCTATAAGGCCATATCCGCATATTGTTATCTTGCTTATGATTCTTTTTGCCATGATTACATCGCTTCCGGTGCCTGAATACCCAAAAGTCTTAATCCTTCTTTTATAACAATCTGCACTGACTTTACTAAAGCAATACGAGCGTTTGTCAGTTTTTCATTGTCAGAAATAATCTTATCAATTCTACCTTCTGAGTCTTTCCGCTGATAAAACTTATTAAATGCTCCGGCAAGCTGTATGAGATGGTTAGCTATCAGATTAGGATCATACAATCTGGCTGCATCAACAATTGCATCAGGGAAGTCAGCAAGAAGCTCTACCACCCGTTTTTCTTCCGGGTTATTTAGCAGTGAATAATCTATATCTTTTGTTACATCATGTTCATGATTCCGAAGCAGAGAACTCAGTCGTGCATGTGTATACTGCAGATATGGTCCGGTTTCTCCTTCAAAAGATAGGACCTCTTCCCAACTGAAATTTACTTCCGTTTGCCGTCTGACTGACATTTGGGAGTAAA
>QQUK01000115.1 GCA_008501655.1 Calditrichota bacterium | reverse complement strand
CGTAAAAGAGGATTGGGTAAATTACTGATCTCGTATGGGGAAACATTTCTCAGGGAGCTTGGAGCTGTTGTGATCTGCGGATTGATTGAAGAAAATAACAAAACATCAATTCACACTTTTGAAAAATCGGGATATAAAGTAGAAAAAGAAATTCTCTATCTTGCTCATCGAAAATCCGCAGACTCTTGATTAATTAACGGTAGTTCACCTATTGAGAAGGGTTCCTGTTCCACCTCATACTTTTGTTTGTGCCGGGTAGCAAGGGGTGGGCTATCCCTTGGGGTAGGTTTCTGTTCCAGAATTCATAATCGATAAAAATTTTAAAATCAACCACCCATTAGAGCCGTTGTCCGAAAACCAGATAGCCCACTGTATGAGGTGGATTTACTATTCCCACGGCAAGCCGTTGGGCACCCTGTGGTTAACATACAATTCTATGAATTACTTCAAGTATTACACAAAAAAGTATTCCATAAGAAATATACTTGAAATTAAAACTATACATTAAATCACTTTGCATTATATCTGATTGTTTATTGTTTAACATTTTGAATAAATTCTTAAATCCAAAGTACATAAATGTAAATCCAAGTGTAAATCCTGATATTAATAATAAAACACCTTGTAAATTCGATGAACAAAAGAGAGGAAAATCAATTGAAAGACTATAAAGTAAGAATTTAACAAGCAGATATACAAAAACCACAAGAATATAATTTTTTAAGTTTTTTAAATTCATCTTTACAACCTATAATCATTATTATATCTCTCAATTGTGTATCATACTTGTTTCAATATAATCAAACAATTAAAAGATAATAATCCTTTATGCATAGCCTTGGTCTTTAAACATATAAACACATAAACACAATTAGAAACCTAATCTAAACAATCTTTTAGGGGTGCCCCACCCCTTGGGGTGGGATTAGAGGAACTCATCACAAATTAATCCTATCTATCTCTAACATTATTTGATCCATTCCATGATACCAACGATACGTTGAATACAAACAGGGTAGTCCACTGCTTATAGTGGGTTTCTGTTCCCCAGACAAGATTCGGGACACCCAGCCTGGATTAAAGATAAAGAAGATCTAAGAATTGAACTGTGGGAACCGATTGATTCCGATGACGAACCGTATCTAAAATAGTTAAACAAAGATTTCCACTTTATATGATAGACAGAAATAGTAGTTCATCAATTGTTGTTTAACCCTTGCAAAAAAGCAGCAAAACCAAGCGCAATGACTGGAACTATCACTGCACTTTCAGATCTACCACTAATTCCAAGATAGTATCCCTCACGGTTTAAGTTTAAGTCTTCAACGATTTTTGAGTTTAGCTTATATGAGTCATAAATAAAGTCTAAAGCAATGATTTCAGCAAACACGACTGATAATCCCAATATCTTTCCGGGACTAACTTGCTTATAAGATTCGTTAGAAAACCAGTATAAACCGGGAGATATGTTTACTGCAAGATTTGTTTTGAGCCAGTATTGGATTCTGGGTCTTAATCCATATCTTGTAAAATTTCCATCGAATGATAAATGTCCACTAGCTCCAACAGCTATATATTTTGAAATATTCCTCATATACCCTAAATCTAAAGGTAACAAAAAATCATCATATATAGTTACATGGTTTTCATCTTCAAAATCAGGCTTACTTTTTAAGTTTAAATGAAATCCTGATTCACAAATGAAATACGCTTTACATATTGTTTTAGGACCTCCCCTGAATTTTAGTCCTTGAGTTTCAGATGGAAACACCTGTGAATATGTAAAACACAAAGCTAATGTTAAACACAAAATAACTTTCATAATAACCCTTACTTTTATTTTTTTGAACTTCTTTTACTACTGTACATTCCCTAACAAAGGACCTCTTTTAAAAGTCAATCCTATCGCAATGAGTGCAACAACCGGAACAACTATAGCCATATAGGACCTTCCGCTTACTCCAAAATAGATATGATTGACTGACTGTTCAATAAAATCAGGTGCTGAATTATAATCTTCATATCCGTAGGCATACAGATATCCCGGATATGACATTTGATGGGATGCCCACAGAAAATCAAAAGATACCATTTCATTGTAAGAAAGGGCAGCACCGAGCATCTTACCGATACCTTTTTGCTTATAGTTAAAATGTGAGAACCAATAGACACCGGTGGATATATCTAAGCCAATCTTAGGGGAAATCCAGTTACGGTACCGGGGACGAAAACCGTACCTGTCCAGGTTTCCGTCATGAGAAAAATGAAAACTCCCGCCAATTGCAGTAGTTTTGTTTATGTTTTTCATAATACCGATATCAAAAGAGATTAATGACTCATTGTCATCATAGGCGAATCTTTTATTGGAGCTTTTGGAGTGGGATAGAGCGGAACCTAATACTGTTGTTTCAAGTATCAAATAGGTTCTGCATTTTTCAATAGATGCTCCTTTGAATTTAAAGTTTGTTACTTTCGCTTGAAGAACACTCCCAAAAAAGAAAATACAGAAAACACATGTTGTGAACACCTTGTGTCTGTGCATACTGACTCCTTGAATGAAAAAGTTTTTTGTAATTTTCATTCATGTTAAAGTTTATTCTGGACTGTTTATCTCTATAAACAATCGGAAGATTCAAAAAGGAGACACCAATTCTTAACTTATTAGAAAAATTTAATTTTTAATGGATATTTACTCTTTAATAGATGGGGGGCTACTCTTAACTATATTTCCATAAATTAACTGGAAATATAGTTACAAGGGAAGATAACTGTCAATACTTTTGTTACTTACAATGGAGTAAACATGTTATAAGATTTTTTAAAAAAGGCGGAAAGGCAGGGGGGCGAAAGAGTATGTTTTCGCAAGTTTTGTAAAACAGAGGGGTAGCCACCCCTTGGGGTGGGCTACCCTTTTGAGATTTATCATGACACAAAATAGCCTGAACAACAACGGTTCCGACCTACCTGTTTAATTATCTTTCAGTTATATAAATATAAGAAATCTCACTGACAGGGGATGTCAGTTTTAAACTAACTGAGTGTGACGATTATAAAGCGGAGAGGCAGGGATTCGAACCCTGGATAGGGGTTACCTATACACACTTTCCAGGCGTGCGCCTTCAGCCACTCGGCCACCTCTCCGTAAGAAAATTTTTTATCCTGCTCATTGCAGGACAGCCCCTAATGTACTAAAAAGTTGCAAAAACACAAGTGGGAAATAGAGCGCTGAGTTTAAAGCTGACCTGCTGTTTTATATAAATATCTATGAATTTATATATATAAGCTTTATCTGATTATCACTTATCTGTCGGAAAGCCGATATTCCGGACTGCGACGGTATTGACCGTTGATTTCGTCCATCATTTTTTCCGACAGGAATTCCTGGCGGACTGCTTTGCTGTCTTTATGATACCGGGTGATAATACTGTCGACCTCATGTTCAGAGTAGACTTTGTTCGGTTCAAAGTTTGTCAGGATATATTCCAGCAAAAACTTTCTTTTACTCGGCTGAGTTGGTAACTGTTCGGTTACTTTAAGAACCTCAGATGTTGTAATTGTTTTTGATTTTGATTTTTTATGTTTATTCGAATGACTTTCCAGCCAATTGAAAACAGCATGCTCGGGTATACGCCAGTCTTTACCGATTTTATATGCTTCGATTTCACCCGACTGAACTTTCCGTGTGATTACTTGAACATTCATCTTCAGTTTGTCAGCGAGCTCTGCTGTTGTTAAAAACTCTGTTTCTTTAATTATGCCATCGCGGTAATTCATATGCCTGTTCCTTCAAAGTATGCAATAAATAGATTAAAATTATCTGCTTACAATTATTTAATTATGTAACATGAACGTGTCTGACTAATAAATTTTGTTTAAAGCGTATTGTCAAATATAATATATGATTTAAACGGATTTTTTTATCGTTTGAGATATAAAAACATACATTTTCCAAAAAATAGAATAATTTTCTAAGAATTTATAGGTAACAAAATCATAATTTGTCCTATTTGTAAGTCCTTGAGTACGTGAGTTTAATAATAATTTCACAAAAAAGTCAAAAATTAATTGAATAACATCATTAGGAAATACGTAGAATAAGTAGTATATTAAAATTACAAGGAATTAAAGGCTGCTTTTTATCATTTGATACATGATGTTTCAATTGATTATCTAATCGTTGATTAAATCAACACAGTTTTAGCCTCTGATTATATTTATCGACTAACGTACGTTTAGAGACGTCATTTCCCTAATAAGGAGAGAGTTATGAATCCTTTAAACAGAGAAACGACCGCTACAAAATACAAAAAAGCGAGATTTGTATTAAATCTTGATAAAATTCCACAACTGTCAACTGAAGAAAAAGTTCAGTTAAAGCAGGTCAAAGAGCGGTATGCATTTCGTGCTAATGATTATTATCTGAGTTTGATCGATTGGAATGATCCAAAAGATCCGATTCGAAAACTTGTCATCCCACATGTTAACGAATTAAAAGAATGGGGAGAAATCGACGCATCCGCTGAAAATAAAGTTACGGTTCGTAAAGGGGTTCAGCATAAGTATGGAACAACAGTTCTCCTTTTGGTAAACGAAGTATGTGCTGCGTATTGCCGCTACTGTTTTAGAAAACGGTTATTCATGAATGGTAATGATGAAGTAACCTATGATATCGAACCGGGGCTTGAGTATATCCGGAATCATCCTGAAGTCAGTAATGTTTTATTGACCGGGGGTGACCCGATGATTTTAAAGACCCCAAAACTTGAAAAGATTTTTAAACAGTTACGTGAAATTGATCATGTGAAAATTATTCGTATCGGTTCGAAGATGCCGGCATTTAATCCATTCCGATTTATCAATGATGATGAATTAATGGACCTTTTCAGAAAATACTCTCTTACTGATAAACGGATTTATATGATGTGTCATTTTGACCACCCCAGAGAGCTTACTGAATATTCACGGGAAGCAATCCGGTTACTTATTGAGGCCGGTGTTGTCTGTGTCAATCAGAATCCGATTATTCGATCTATCTCTGATGACCCCGATGTTATGGCGGAACTTTGGAATGAACTTTCTTATATGGGTGTGCAGCAGTATTATATTTTCCAATGTCGTCCGACAGCGGGAAATGAACCGTTCTCAATTCCGATTGTAGAGGCTTACCATAAAATCGAAGAAGCCAAAAAGAAATGTTCCGGTTTGGGGAAAAGACTTAAATATGCGATGTCCCATGAATCCGGCAAAATTGAAATTATAGGTGTCGACCATAAACATATCTATCTGAAATACCATCGGGCGAAACATCTGGTTGATGAACAGAAGTTGATCGTCTGCCATCGCAATGATAAGGCCGGCTGGCTTGATGAACTGAAACCGGTCGACGGCTACAAGAATGATTTCTATAAAGAAATCAGGGAGCTTCCCCGTCCGAATGTAAATTAGTCTGAAAATACCAGTATAAAGTTAGTGCGAAGAGATACGTCTCTTCGCATTTTCTTATATTCTTATGAAAAAAGACTTGATTGAACCGGTATAATTCTCTTTATTACTGAGGCTCGGTTGAATTGCGGGCAGTCATTTGAGAAAACAATGCTGTTTTACTAAATCCTCAATAAAATACCAGCCGTAAAATTAAAAATATGGTTTTTAAACCTGTTAATAAAGCAAGAGAGTAAGGATAGACTTGTCACACAGGGCAATCCTCACATTTGAAGATGGATCTCAAATAAGCGGACTTAATTTTGGTGCTGAAACATCTGCTGCCGGGGAAGTTGTCTTTAATACCGGCATGGTCGGCTATCCCGAAACATTAACAGACCCCTCCTATACAGGTCAAATTTTAGTCCTAACTTACCCGCTCATTGGAAACTACGGTGTTCCGGCGTACGGAAAAGATAAGTATGGACTGCCAACCCCTTTTGAATCAGAAAAAATTCAAATAGCCGGACTAATCGTTTCAGAGTACTCGGTAAAATACAGTCATCACACTGCAGTACGTTCCCTCTCCGAATGGCTCAAGTCAGAAAATATTCCGGGAGTTTACGATGTCGACACCAGAGCACTTACAAAAAAAATCCGTACGAAAGGTTCGCCTCTCGGAACAATTAGTCAACCGGATAGCAGGGTTTCATTTTATGACCCGAATACTACTGATCTTGCGGCGCAGGTTACCTGTAAAGAAATTCAGGAATACAAATGCGGAAGCGAAGCTGCTCCGAAAATCGTCGTCATTGATTGTGGTTGTAAAACCAATATTATTCGCTCTCTGCTTACCCGCAATATGGATGTCATCCGTGTCCCATATGATTATTATTTTATGAATCTTGACTTCGACGGAATCGTTATCTCAAACGGTCCCGGTAATCCAAAACTATATGAAACGACCATTCGGAATGTTGAACGATCCCTTGCTGTAGGGAAACCGATATTCGGTATCTGTCTCGGACATCAGATTCTTGCCCAGTCGGTGGGTGCTGAGACATATAAACTGAAATTCGGACATCGTTCACATAATCAGCCATGTTTAGAACTTACCAAACCGGCAAACGGTGAAAAACCGGAGTATGGTCGTTGTGTGATTACATCACAGAACCATGGGTATGCGGTTCGTGACAAAGGCATCCCATCCGATTGGGATATCTGGTTTAAAAATGCTAATGATGGGACAGTCGAAGGTATTCGTCACAAGACCAAACCGTTTTCATCGGTACAGTTTCATCCGGAAGCAACACCGGGTCCGGTAGACACAGCTTATTTGTTTAACAATTTTGCCAAACAGGTAGAGACAAGTGAATCAAGATTACTCAGGATTTAATCAACTCCCTCAGACAGTATTAGTATTAGGAAGTTCCGCCTTAAAAATCGGTGAAGCCGGAGAATTTGACTATTCCGGTTCACAGGCGATAAAAGCCCTTAAAGAAGAAGGGATTCGGACGATTCTTATCAATCCGAATGTTGCCACAATTCAGACATCGGAACATCTTGCTGATGAAATCTACTTTACTCCGGTCACACCTGAGTTTGTAATCAAAGTAATAGAGAAAGAACGTCCTGATGGCATCATGCTTGGGTTTGGCGGACAGACCGCCCTCAATTGCGGTGTTGATTTATATAAACGGGGAATATTTGAAAAATATAATATCAAAATTCTCGGTGCCCCTCTTGAAGCTGTTTTGGATACTGAAGACCGGGAACGATTTGTCACACGGCTGAATGAAATTGATGTTACAACAGCCCGTTCACAAACAGCAACCAATGTCGATGAAGCTCTTGCTGTCGCAGAAAAAATTGGCTACCCCTGTATGGTTCGCATTGCGTATGCTCTTGGGGGACTTGGTTCCGGTATATGCAGGGATGAAAAATCTCTTAAAGAGCTTGCTGCAAAAGCTTTCGCTCACACCGACCAGATTCTGATTGAGGAATACCTGCAGGGCTGGAAAGAGATTGAATACGAGGTCGTCCGTGACATTGCTGACAACTGCGTCACTGTTTGTAATATGGAAAACCTTGACCCGATGGGGATTCATACCGGTGAATCAATCGTTGTCGCCCCAAGTCAGACCCTCACCGACCATGAATATCATAAGCTTCGTGAGGTAGCTATCCGGGTTGTTAAACATCTGAAAATTGTAGGTGAGTGTAATATCCAATATGCCCTTTCACCGGACTCTGATGATTATCGGGTGATTGAAATAAATGCCCGTCTCTCCCGAAGTTCCGCTCTTGCTTCCAAAACGACCGGATATCCACTTGCATTTGTAGCAACAAAACTTGCCTTAGGGAAAAAGCTCACTGATGTCTCCAACTCGGTGACTCAGGTTACGATGGCATGTTTTGAACCGGCTCTTGATTACATCGTTGTTAAAGCTCCGAGATGGGATCTTAAAAAATTCCGTGGAGCTACCCAGCAGATTGGTTCAGCAATGAAATCGGTTGGTGAAGTAATGTCTATCGGTCGCAAATTCGAAGAATCACTGCAAAAAGCATTACGGATGCTTGAAACCGGTGCCGATGGTGTTGTCTTGAATGATAATTTTAAATTCAAAGATATAAAACAGGAACTTGCCCGTCCGACTGAAGAACGGATCTTTGCTATCGCAGAGGCTCTTAAATCCGGTATGACAGTCGATGAAATTCATGAGATAACTCATATCACAACTTGGTTCCTGGAGAAAATTAACAACCTTGTTGCAATTGAAAAAGAACTTTGCAAAAGTGATATAGATTCCATATCAGAAGAACTTCTGCTCAGAGCAAAAAAACATGGTTTCTCCGATAAACAGATTGCAAAAGCAATCGGTAAAACGGAACTTGATATTCGCACTAAAAGAAAAGAGTTTAAACTCCGACCGTTTGTTAAACAGATTGACACCCTTGCTGCCGAATATCCGGCACTCACAAATTACCTCTATGTAACTTACAACGGTTCTGAAGATGATGTCACTTTCGGTCAGGAAGGCGGTGTGATGATACTCGGACCCGGTGCTTACCGGATCGGGTCATCAGTAGAGTTTGACTGGTGTTGTGTCAACACAGCCCGGACTCTCCGCACCCTTGGCTATCGGACGCTGATGGTCAATCATAACCCGGAAACAGTTTCGACCGATTATGATGAATGTGACCGTTTATATTTTGAGGAACTGTCGTTTGAAACCGTCGCTGATATTTATGACCTCGAATATCCTATGGGTATAATTCTATCGATGGGCGGACAGATTCCGAATAAACTTGCTATCAAATGCAAAGATGCCGGAATGCGGGTACTGGGAACATCACCGGTTAACATAGACCGTGCTGAAAATCGTCATACTTTCTCAGCACTTTTGGAAAGCATGGGAATCGACCAGCCGCAATGGAAAGAGCTGACATCTTTTGATGAGACGTATGCCTTTGCTGCCGATGTCGGCTATCCGGTTATCATAAGACCATCTTACGTTCTTTCCGGTGCTGCGATGGCTGTTGCAGGAAATGATGAAGAACTCAAGGCGTATCTGCAGAAAGCTGTTGATATTTCGCCGGAACATCCGGTTGTTATCAGTAAATTTGTTGAGAATGCCAAAGAGATAGATATCGATGCTGTCGCCCGTGATGGAGAACTTGTCTGTCAGGCAGTATCGGAACATGTAGAAAACGCCGGAGTACATTCCGGTGATGCGACACTGGTGCTTCCGCCTCAACGGACATATCTTGAAACAATGCGGCGGATTCGTTTGGTGACTTCTCAAATAGCAAAAGAGATGGCAATCAACGGACCGTTTAATATTCAGTTTCTGGCTATCAATAATAAAGTGATGGTTATCGAATGTAATTTGAGAGCGTCACGATCATTCCCGTTTGTCTCCAAAGTCCTTAAAAAGAATTTTATCGAAACAGCCACCCGGGTCATTATGGGACGACCGCTTACCGATGAAGATTTTTCATTCTTCGATTTGGATTATGTTGGTGTTAAAGCACCCCAGTTTTCTTTCTCACGGCTTGAAGGTGCTGATCCTACCCTTGGTGTTGAGATGGCATCTACCGGTGAGGTAGCCTGTCTCGGATGGGATTTTGATGAAGCGTTTATGAAAGCTTTACTTTCAGTCGGATTTAAATTTCCAATAAAATCTATTTTATTGTCTTCCGGACCAATTGAAAGTAAAGCTGCATTTAAAGTAGGTGTGCAACAGCTAGCGTCGCAAGGTGTTAAGTTTTATGCCACCCGAGGTACTAAAGCATTTTTAGAATCAGAAGGAATTGAAGCGGAACTTGTTTACTGGCCCCTCTCTGGACAATCTCCTAATGCTGTTGATATAGTCAAAGACGGCAAAGTTGATTTGGTTATAAACATCCCGAAAGATTTTGCCAAAGAAGAACTGACCAATGATTATATCATCCGCCGTACCGCTGTCGATTTTGGTATACCGTTGATCACCAATGTCCAGCTTGCCCAAAGACTTGCTGAAGCTACCAGCCGGTACACCGTTGATGATCTCAAAATCAACAGCTGGCAGCAGTATGTGTAGTGTGAATAATAAAACAGACCATTTCATTAAAAATCGAAAGTCAAGAGCACAGGGCTCACCGGAAACCGGAATGCTGGACACATTTTTAGGAGGCAAGTCATCCTGAGCGGAATCGAAGGAGACTTGTTTGGTGTTGTCAGGTGTCTCGCCTGACAATAAAGTCAAGAGCACAGGGCTCTTGACCTACGAAACTGGCAGCAGTATGTGTAAGAAACAGAACTCTTATTGAATTCTAATCCAATAAATTTTTCAGTTTATTCTTCGCTTCTTCTTTAGCTTTGTCTGCTTCATCATTCAATTTATCTTTGGCATCCTCTTTTAATTTCGATGGATCGATGTTCGGGAGGTTGGAAACTTTTGACGAAGTTTTCGAAAAGATTGCTTTAAAAATATCAGTCATCAGCTTTGTTGCCGAGGCACCTTTGTCACCCCCAAGGTTTTCCATTGTGAAATTCTCAAGCTTTGCGGTACCTTTGGCAGCTTTTTGACCCATGATTGAAATTGATGTCTCCAGTGATACATTGCGTACGGCTGTATGTTTGATTTTGATGTTCTGTTCCGATTCCTCTTCCGATGAGAGATTTAATGATTTCAGATGCTGGAAATAGGTCAGGTAGTTTCCTTTGGTATCAATCTGTTCAATATTCATATGAATCCCGTCAATTACCAGAGATTCAATGACGACTTCGTCACCCATGAGGGAACCGTTATCAACCTGTATATAGGCATTTTTTAAAGTGAAGAACTTTTTCTCTGAAAAACCTTCCGGGTTTGGGATGATATAATCATGCAATTCAAGTGAACCGCCTGTTAATGAGAGATTAGCCGAACCAAGTGATGTTTCGGTTCCGAGGGCATAATTTCCCGACTCTTCAACCGCTGCTTTGACAAGATAGTTTCTTCCAAAATAAAAACCTAATATCAGAAGCACTATGACTACTGCGATAATTTTTTTAACCATTTTATATCCTTTATATCAATTTCGCAGACGAGGACATCTGCAATGCACAAGTTATCGCGCTGTCAGGAGTCTTGTCTTACATTTTTATAGTGCTGTCAGGCGTCTCGCCTGACAGTTTTCAAAGAAGACAATCCCCGTCTCTACAACTTATAATCCCGGTTTAAATTTAACAGCAGAGTCTTTCTTAACCGAGTAAAAAAACTCATCCGATTTTCCTTTAGCAATCGAAAGGGTTTGCCAGTTCTGCCCGGCGAAATGTTTGGCAAGCATCAGGATCTGACCGACATGGGCTGAATAATGGGTCATTTGACGATGAATCGCTGAAAAGACTTTACCTTCTTTAGTGCGGATTATTATTGTTTTATCTAAATCATCAGGTGCCAGAGATTCCAATGTGTTCCTTAGAATCTCCCAACTTTCGTTCCATCGCTTCATCAGAGCATTGCGTGTGTCATTATTGGAAATAACAAACTCAGTATCTCTGTGTCTGTCCGGTTTTTCACCGTCTGTGGTAAGAAAATCCCGCCATCGTGACCGCATGTTTCCGGAAATATGTTTGACAAGCTGGGCTATCGAATTTGCTTCCGGGTCGATCAGCTTGAAAAAATCCTCGTTAGAAACTTGCTCCAGAGCCTTTTCTGCCTGAGTTTTCAGGTTGTACAGCTCAGTCTTAACATCAGTGAGATATTCGTTAAGATTCATTATCTACCTCTTATGAGTCACCATCGCTGAACCCTGATCGGTCGGAAAG
>QQUK01000293.1 GCA_008501655.1 Calditrichota bacterium | reverse complement strand
GCTGGCAACTTATGGACTTGCTGAAGTTGAATTTAAACTTAAGAAGTTTGATGAGGCAAAATCTAAGTTTCAGGATTTTACAATTGTATATCCGGAACATGAACTTATCCCAAAAGCTCAAGAGTACATCGAAAAATCAGCACTCAAAAGCGGCATCAAAGCTTTTGAGGCAAATGAATTTACAAAAGCAAAAGAACGTTTTGACCAGTTTAAAACAGAATTTCCTAACTCAGATAAAATTGATAAAGTTGACGATTACTTAAAAAAACTAAGTGCGATGCCTGAGACAACCGCAGAGGAGTCAAATGACAACTCCTGATTCAGGAGAAAACTGGGGGATACTCGGCGGCACTTTTGACCCTGTGCATAACGGTCATATCACTCTGGCACAAGATTGCTTAGAAGCTAAAAATTTAGACGGTGTACTTTGTATCCCGTCTTTTTTACATCCATTTAAGACAATTGCTGTATCAGCTTCATTTGCTGACAGGCTTGCAATGCTGAAAATAGCGATCAGTGAAAAGAGGAAGTTGATTCCATCAGCGATCGAGCAGGTTGAAAATCTATCGGGATATACTCTTGATACAATCAGAGCAGTAAAAAAGAGATTTCCAAAAACAAATTTTTATTTTATTATAGGTGCTGATAACCTTTCTCAATTGGATAAATGGTATAAAACGGATGAGATTATTAAAGAAATTATAATCCTTGCCGGTAACAGACCGGGTTTTATATCGGAGGTCAGTGAGAAATATATCAAAGCGGTTGAAGTTGTTGATTCATCATGGATTGATATAGCATCGACTGAGATTAAGCAGTTAATTCAAAATGGCGAGCAGGAAAAACTTTTAGAGTTTATCCATCCTGATGTTCTCGCTTTTATCGAACAGAGGAAACTGTATCAATGACAAAAAATAAATCAATATATTTAATAGATGGATCAGCAATGTTTTACCGGGCATTTTTTGCATTTATAAGAAATCCGCTTATAAATTCTAAAGGAGAGGATACATCAGCAACATTTGGATTTGTAAATTCTCTGCTGAAAATCATAGATACAGAAAAACCTGACTATATTGCAGTTGCTTTTGATATGAAAGAGGAAACGTTCCGTCATAAAATGTACCCTGAATATAAATCAACCCGTGCAAAAATGCCGGAGGAGCTTGTTGCACAGCTTCCCCGAATCAGACAATCTGTTGAAGCACTTAATATCCCATCTCTGGAAATGGAAGGGTATGAGGCTGACGACATCATTGGTACAATCGCATTCGATGCTGCTCAAAAAGGACTTGATGTCTGGTGTGTTACCGGTGATAAAGATTTCTTCCAGTTGGTTAATGAGAAAATCAAAATCTATAACCCCAAAAGTGCAACCGGTGAACCTATTCTCTACGATAGAGAAGGAGTCAAAGAGAAATTCGGAGTCTATCCTGAGTTAGTTATAGATAAACTGGCTCTTATGGGAGATTCATCTGATAATGTGCCAGGTGTTCCGGGGATCGGTCCGAAAACAGCAGACACACTCCTGGAACAATTTGGATCTCTTGAATCTGTGCTTGAAAATCATGACCAGATCAAAGCAAAAGGACAACGTCAAAAAATAGCTGATAATATTGATCAGGCGAAACTATCTAAAGAGCTTGTTACTATTGATACCAAAGTTCCGGTTAAATATAAGCTGGATGATTTGAAAAAAGTCGACTACAACTATGAAAAGTCCAAAGAACTCTTTATGGAGCTTGAATTCGGACGGATACTCAAACAGGTACTTGGAGAATCAGAACTACCGGAAGAGATTGATATAAAAGAAAAAAAGAGAGCTAAACATTACCAGACGATAACTTCCCTGGATGCATTAAAAATACTTGTTACATCTTTATCAAAATGTAAAGAGATAGCCATAGATACCGAAACAACATCGATAAACTCACTGGATGCTGAACTTGTCGGAGTTTCAATCTCAGAAAAATCAAATGCCGGATATTATATCCCGGTTGGTCACACAACCGATAAAGAGAAAAACCTCCCGCTTGATAAGACATTGAAAATCCTCAAACCGCTTTTGGAGAATAAAAAAGTTCAGAAATTCGGTCAGAACATCAAATATGATTTGCAGGTTTTCCATCGTTATGATATAGACATCAAACCGATCGGTTTTGATACAATGCTTGCGGGGTATATCTTAGATCCTTCTGCACGGGCTAATTCTCTGACAATGCTTGCATTAAAATATTTTGACTACCAGATGCAGCCTATATCCGATTTGATTGGGAGTGGTAAAAACCAGAAATCTTTTGATATTGTTCCGGTAGATAAAGCAGCGTTTTATGCTGTCGAAGATTCCGATTATACCTATCAGTTGCGGGCTGTTCTTGCGCCTAAAATTGAAGAGCATGAAATGACAAATCTCTATTACAACATCGAACTTCCGCTTGTTAAAATCTTATCGGATATGGAAGAGACCGGTATAAATGTTAATGTTAAATTTCTCAATAAACTGTCTAAGAGTTCTGAGAAGAAGATAGAAAAACTAAAAAAAGAGATTTATGAAATAGCCGGTGATGAGTTTAATATTAATTCTACTCAACAGCTGTCACATATCCTGTTTGAAAAGCTGAATCTTCCCACTAAAGGGAAAACAGCCAAAAAAACCGGTTATGCAACCGATGTTAAAGTTCTTGAAGAGCTTGCTCAGATTCATGATTTTCCTAAATTGATTCTGGAATATCGCCAGGTTACAAAGCTGAAATCTACCTATATTGATGCAATCCCGAAACTTGTTCGGGAAGATACAAAGCGGGTGCATACCTCTTTTAATCAAACGATTGCCGCAACAGGGAGACTTTCGTCGACTGACCCGAATTTACAAAATATCCCGATTCGAACTGAAGAGGGGAGAGAAATCCGTAAAGCGTTTATTCCCAGAGATGCTAACCATTCGTTATTAGTGGCTGATT